>JANXUN010000203.1 GCA_025356185.1 Gemmatimonadaceae bacterium | reverse complement strand
GCCAGCTTCGCCTTGCTCGTCGCCGTCATTGTCCCCGGCTCGATTGCCCTCCACGCGACGCCCGCCCGTTCCTCAACGGCGGTCTCTTTTCACCCACGCCCCTCGAAAAACAGCATCGAACGATCCGCTTCACCGACGACGCCATCGCCGCGTTGATCGGCGAACTCCTAGACCGCTATCGATTCACCGCGCGTGAAGACTCCGCCACGTGGTCCGAAGCCGCAATCGATCCTGAGATGCTGGGCCGCGCGTTCGAATCGCTCATGAGCGCCGACGAACGGCATCGCTCAGGCACGTTCTACACACCGCCGCGACTCGTAGAAACAACCGTTCAAAGCGCACTCCGCGCACTCTGCCCCGAACTCTCCGCCGACGTATTTGCGGACGCAATCAGCAACCACCTCGACTCACTCAACCACGACGCACCACGCACACTGTCGCTCGCACCGCGCACACGTCTCACCCTCACCAACGCTCGCGTGCTCGACCCCGCGTGCGGCTCGGGCGCCTTCCTCGTTTACACGCTCGAGTGCCTCGCATCAATCGCGCAAAAATCTGGCGACACGCGACCGCTTCATCTCATTCGACGCGACGTGCTCACACGACAGATCTTTGGCGTCGATCGCAACCCGATGGCGGTCTGGCTCTGCGAACTGCGATTGTGGCTCTCCATCGTCATTGAGTGCCCAGAAACCCACATCGACGCCGTCCCTCCCCTGCCCAACCTCGATCACCACATCCGACTCGGCGACTCGCTCGCCGGTGGACACCTTCGCTTCGCCCCGCCCTCGGCGCGACGACTCACCGCGCTTCGCGATCGCTACAGTCGCGCGACCGGTACGCGCAAACACACGCTTGCGTCCGCACTCGATCGCGAAGAACGACTGCGCGCCATCGCCGAAACGCGTCGCATGCACTCCGCCATGCAACGCGAACGCGCAGACACACTCGCCACACTGCGCGACCGCGACCTGTTCGGAACACGACGCGCACGCTCACGCGCCGACACCGTGCGATTGCTCAACCTCCGCACACAATCACGTGAACTCGCTACGCGCCAGCGACGACTCGAATCCGGCGGCGCGCTCCCGTTTCGGTTCGCTGCACAGTTCGCCGATGTCGCAGCCGCCGGAGGGTTCAGTCTTGTTGTCGGGAATCCCCCGTGGGTTCGCCCACACGCACTCCCACACGCCGAACGACTGCAACTCCGTGCCGAATTCCGCACCATGCGACACGCCGCGTGGAAGGTGGGCGCGCTGCGCGCAGGCGCCGGCAACGGATTCAGCGCACAAGCCGATCTCGCCGTCGCATTCGTCGAGCGCAGCGTGCAATTGCTCGCACCCGACGGCGTTCTCGGACTCCTCCTTCCCGCAAAACTCTGGCGCGCACTCGCTGGAGGCGGCCTTCGCGAATTTCTCCACGACCACACAACGCTCCGTGCACTGCACGACTGGAGCGACGCACCCGCACTCTTCGACGCTGCCGTTTATCCGTCACTGCTCGTCGCACAACGCACAGTAGCGGCCGACGTCGCACACACACGCGCACAATCCACCGGAAACACACAGCCGTCGTCGAGTCCCCTAAATCCGCCGATGCACGTCGCCGTATCACGCAAACATCACATCGCCACGTTTAGCGCCCCATCACGCACGCTGACACTCGATAACGATCCGGCCGCTCCGTGGCTCCTCATGCCCGACACCGCCCGACGCGCCTTTCATCGGCTCCGCGCCGCTGGCCCCGCGCTCGGGGACTCCCCGCTCGGCAGACCACAACTCGGCGTCAAATGCGGATGCAACGCAGCGTTTATCGTAAACGCGCACGAACAGGATGACGATGTCGCACAGATCGAATCTGAGCACCACCGCGGAATGATCGAACGACGATTGCTACGACCAGTCATGAAGGGCGATGCCGTCGGCAACGAGTCGTCACGTGACAGACGAAATGGCAACGCCGCGAGCGCTGCCGATCTGCGCATAGTCTGGACACACGGACCCGATGGCAAACCCGTGTCGCGATTGCCACCCCTCGCCACACGCTGGCTATCGCACTGGCGCTCGCAACTCGACCGTCGCAAAGACGGCAATGCGTCAACACCATGGTGGTCGTTGTTTCGAACCGCCTCTGCACAGCATGAGTCACCTCGGGTTGTCTGGGCAGATATCGGGAAACAACTGCGCGCAGCAGTGCTGCCGGCAGGCGATCCGACTGTTGCGCTCAACACGTGCTATGTCATGCGAACGTCGAGTATTGAGGACGCACACGCACTACACACCCTGCTCACGTCACCAGTCGCCGCTGCGTGGTTCGATGCACTCGCTGAACCGGCACGCGGAGGCTTTCGACGCTTTCTGGGATGGACCGTCGCAACGTTGCCAACACCCGAGAACTGGACGACGACTCGATGCGCCCTTGCGGATTTCTATCGCGCAAGGCTGAGAGACACGCGAACGCCCGCGCATCATCTCGAGCATTCGGCGGTGGTCGCGGATGCGTATGGCGTTCCACTGCGACACCTTGAGCCACTTCTCCACTGGTACGCACCGTGAAGCCCGCGCAACAACTTGCTGAGGTGAAGGCACACATCGGCGTAGCAATTGTTGGCAGGCCGCCTACCGACGAGCAGCAGACACTCGGCGACATTCGACTACTGCCACATCAGATGGAGGCGGAACGACGCGTGCTTCAGGCGCTCCGCCGATTTGAGGTCGCGCTGCTCGCCGATGAAGTGGGCATGGGCAAAACGTACGTGGCCCTCTCAGTCGCGCGTCGCTACGAGCGAGTGACGATCCTTGCGCCCGCGTCGCTGGTGCCGATGTGGAGAGAGGCGATTGTGAAGGCGCACGTCGCGCACGTTCAGGTCACGTCACTACATCGCTTTTCACGAGGCACTACAACTCGCACACCTGCACCAGTGCTGAGTCTCGTTGTCATCGATGAAGCGCACTACCTCCGCACACCCAACACCAATCGGTTTCGCGCCGTCGCAGATTTTGTGGTGGGCGCACACGTGCTGCTGATGTCAGCCACGCCGTTACACAACGAGAGTAGCGACTTGCGTGCGATGCTAAGCCTGGTGCGCGGTGCGCGTCAGGATGCGCTGGGTGATGACGTGCTCGCGCAACTTGTGATTCGACAGCCCGCGCGACGCAGCGTTCCTGCAATTCGTGAACACGCACCGATAAGCATTCCACACGATCGCGCGTTGCTTGATGCGTTGCTCGCCCTGCCCGCGCCATTGCCAGCGCGCGACGGCAGCGTAGCGGGTGCGCTCATTCGATTGGGGCTGCTGCGTGCGTGGTGCTCAAGCGATGCGGCACTCGAACACACGCTTCGTCGGCGGATTTTGCGCGGCGAGGCGCTTAAGCATGCGCTGGAGGCCGGAAAGCATCCTACTGCGAATGAACTGCGGTCCTGGATGATTGGGGAGAGGGAGGTACAGTTGGCATTCCCCGAATTACTCGTGGACGCCAACTTGGAGGGCGATGCGCTTCGTCCCGTGCTGGATCGGCATGTAGATGCGCTACGAGATATCCTTTCCCAAGTGCGCCGCGCGGATAACGGCGACGCGCATCGCGTCCATGCGCTGCGCGCGATCATACAGGCGCACCCAGGCACGCCCATCGTCGCCTTCTCTCAACTGGCATCGACGGTTCACGCGCTATACCGCGCGCTGTCGGATATCGCGGGCGTCGGCGCCGTCTCCGGTTCGCACGCCCGCATTGCCAGCGGCCGCATCACACGACAGGAGGCAATCAACGCGTTCGCGCCAATTGCACAGGGAAAGCCACCGCCGCCGCACCACGCGCGAATACAGCTGTTGCTGTCGACTGATCTTCTCGCGGAGGGCGTCAATCTGCAGGATGCCGGCGTGGTGGTGCATCTCGACATGCCGTGGACTGATGCGCTATTAACTCAGCGCGTCGGACGTTGCGCGCGCCTCGGATCGTCACACAAAACGCTTCACGTGTATCGAATCGCGCCGCTCGCCGTCGCGGAAAGAGTGTTGCACTTGCAGCGGAGGGTGAGCCGGAAAGCGTCGCGTGCACGTCGGCTGGTAGGCGATAGCACGAGTCATGCATCGAGCGCCGCCGATCACGCGTCGCGTCTGAACGAACTGTTGCGATCGTGGGTGGACGAACAACCGGCTGGTGTCGACGACCGCGCAGTCGGGACAGCAGGCAACGCGAGTGTCTCGGCAAGGCCGACTCAATGTCGCAGTCGCGTCGCCGCAGTATCGAGTGAGATTCATGGCTTTCTCGCTCTACTGCATGACGGGAGAGACATGACGTTGGTGTGCGCTGTCCATACGAACGTTCGCACCGCGCGCGCGGCGCGACCTGCGATACAATCAGGAATGGACACTGCGCGCAACGTATGGCGCTTGTCGCGGTCTCCCCGTCGGCTCGCGGCGATCGTCGAGACGATTTCTCGCGCGTCGTTACCCGTTCGCGTTGAAGCGAGCACGCGCCGAGCGGCTGCGCGCATTGTGAGACGGTACATCGCGCGCCAGCAGTTGTATGGGGATTTAGATGTGGGCAGCGTCGATGCTCCACGTGCGTGGCTGCGCGCGCAGCGGCGTCTTGCTAGCGGATTGTCCCGGTCCTCGGCAACGCATCGCCCGACTCTTGCGGTAGCGGTGTGCGATGCGCGTGCCATGCTGGCGCGCACGCACGGTGCTACGGTGGAATTGGCGCTTGAACGATGGAATGCCGAAGGGGAGCATGAAGCGTTCGTCGACTGGGCTAGCGGTTGGCGTCGGCATCCCGCGCTGAACGCGAGTTTGGAACGCACAGACGCGCGTTGCGATACGACGGGCGACGCTCCCGCTGACGACCGCCAGTGCGTCGCGATCATTCTCTTGCAGGGTGCTAACTTTCATGAATGACACGACTCGCGTTGCTTTTTGATCTTGATGGCACCGTCATCGACTCGATTGGATTGTTGCTGGACTGCATGGACCATGCATTTGCTGATCGCGCGCGCCGCCCAACGCGATTGCAGTGGACCGCGACGATCGGCACGCCGCTGCGCACGCAGCTGGCCGAGTGGTGCGATACGGAGTCGGAGATCGACGCGCTGGTGCACCGGTATCGCGAGTTTCAGGATGTGCATCTTGAAGCGATGACGTCGCTGTTTCCGGGTGTCGCCGAGACGTTGCGGTGGGCGCGAGAGGCCGGTCACGCGACGGCGATCGTGACGAGCAAGGGCAAAGTGATGACGGCACGCTCGCTCAAGTGTGTTGACCTTGAGAGCGCGTTCGACACCATCGTGACCTATGAGGAAACCGAGCGGCATAAGCCCAAGCCCGATCCCGTCTGGTTGGCCCTCACGCGCCTCGGTATAGCCGCCGACCGGGCGATTTTTGTCGGCGATTCGCCGCACGATATGCAGTCGGGAAACGCCGCGGGTGTGCGCACGGCGGCCGCGCAGTGGGGGCCATTTACCCACGAGCAGCTGGCCCCGACGAACCCTACGTACTGGTTGCCCCGTATGGATGCTCTGCTGGCCGTCGTGACGGGGTTCGATCGCGCCAGCTGAAACGCCTTTTGGCCGAAAGGCCTTGTGGCGGATCTTCAAACCCTTCGATCTCTGGCGGCATCCAAGTGGGTGCATCGCCTCCGGAGACTATGCGCGCGCTTCTTGTGACAGATTCGTCGGCTGACAATTCAACGGTTCGTGTGACGAATACCGCTCGCGGGGTCGCGTCGGCCGCGGCTGTGCCGTCTGCTGTGGTGCGTAGCGCACCGACTGCGGTCGACGACGTTGACGCAGCCGCGCACGGCGATCGACTCGCGTTCGAGCGGCTCTATCGAACCCACGTCGATCGTGTGTATACGCTGTGTGTACGTATGCTGGGCGAGCGCGGCGTCGCAGAAGACGTCACGCAGGATGTGTTTGTACGCGTGTGGCAAAAGCTTCCCGGTTTTCGCGGTGAATCCGCATTTACCACCTGGCTGCATCGCGTGGCGGTCAACGTGATTCTCACGCGACGGAAATCCATCAGCGTTGCGCGCGCGAGAACGGTGGACGATGCGGACGTTGTGGATACGGTGGCGACACGACCGCAGCACGTAGGCGACGCGATCGATTTAGAGGGCGCAATTCAACAGCTGCCCAACGGCGCACGTCGCGTCTTTGTACTGCATGATGTCGAAGGCTACACGCACGAAGAGATCGGCGACCTGATGGGCATCACGCCAGGTGGTAGCAAAGCACAATTGCATCGTGCACGTATGCTGTTGCGCGCGGCACTCACGCGATGAATCGCGTGAGGCCTCTCTCACTCTCCCGGGTGTGGTCCCGGAGCTTCGCGATATGACACAGTTTCCTGTTTCACCAGAGCCGTTGTCGGATGCCTGCCATCTGTTCGACGAACGCCTGATGGCGTATCTCGACACAACGCTGACCGCTGATGAGCGCGCGTCGATGGACGCGCATCGCACAGAGTGCGCGCGATGCAATGCGCTGGTGCGCGAGATCGAAGCGTTGAAGGTGAGCGCGCGGGCGCTGCCACCGATGGCGCCGTCGCGCGACTTGTGGAGCGGGATTGAAGCGCGCCTGGAATCGACGGTGGTTGCGCCGTTGTCCGAACGAACGTTCGCTCCGTCGTCGTTGGAGGCAACGTTCACACCGAGGCGCATGCTGTCTGTGCGCACAATGGCGATCGCGGCGTCGGCGCTGATCGCGGTCACCGCTGGCATCACGTGGCGTATTGCGCGTACGGGCGCCGACGCGACGGCAGCGACGCGCCTGGCGATCGCGCCCACCACCGATTCAACACCGGTGGCGGACAGCACGAGTGGTACAGCCGTCCGGGTTGGCAACGTCGATGCGGTGTACGAGAGCGAAATCGTCATGCTGCGTTCCATCGTGAACACACGCATGACCGAGTTGGATTCGTCGACGGTGCGCGAAATTCAGCGCAATCTCGCCATCATCGACAAAGCGATTGCCGATAGTCGTGCCGCATTGGCGCACGATCCGAACAATCAAGCGTCCTCGGGCGCGCTTGATCGCGCGCTGCTGGTGAAGTTGACCTTGCTCCGTCGGGTGGCGTTGTTGTGATGTACGGTTTCTCGGCGCGTTCCGCAGCCACCACAGCACGCTGCCTTGCGGCGGCGATGCTGATGGCAATGCCGCTTGCGGCGCAGTCGTCGGCCGCATCTGCGCGCGCGGCCGAGCGTGTGGCGGCGCGGCGCTCCAACAGTGACCCGTCTGCACGGGACGTCGACACGACATTCACGGTCGCGTCGACGGGCATCGTCGATATCACGATTCGACGAGGGCGTTTGTGGGTACGCGGCACCAACCGCTCCGATGCCGGGCTGTGGAGCAACGGCGCACGCGTTCGCGTGCGTTCGGCCGGTGTCACGTCGTCACTCGATATTGGCGACGTGTTCGTTCGCGACAATACCGCGCGCAATCGCAATAGTAAGTCCGACGACGAACCACAAGTTCGACTGGAGCTTCCGCGTGGCGCGCGCGTGGTGATACATGGCGCATCGGCGTCAGCGAAGGTCGCCGATATGAACGGCGACGTCGAAGTGCATTTGCAGTCCGGTGACATCGAGCTCAACAAGATCGGTGGTCGAGCGATTCTCGAGACGCTTTCGGGGAGCATGCTACTGACCGATGGTGTGGGCGACTTGCACGTGATCACGACCAGTGGTGATGTCACGGCGCGCGGTGTGCGCGGTGCCATTGATGTGAGCTCAACGAGTGGTTCCGTCGATATCGACGCCGAGCGCGCGTCGCAGGTGTCGATCGACGGGGTGAGTGGCGAGGTGCGTCTGGCGGGCTCCGTCGCCGAGAATGCGAAGTGGTCCATTACAACGCACTCGGGCGAGGTCGCACTGTTTATCGGTGACGGCACAGGCGTCCTCGATCTCGTGACGTTTACCGGCGACATCGATGCGTCGGGCATGACGCGTGTTCCCGTTGATGGCATTCGCAATTCGCGTGCACCGCACGCGCCGCAGCGATTTGATTTTGGCGGCGGCGGTTCAGCACGGGTGTCGGTCTCGACGTTTAGTGGAGACATTACGATCCGCCGCTCTGCCAAGCGTCGCATCGAATAGCGATCGCGAGGCGGCGTAGGCGACCGCACCGCATCACACGCCGTGTTGCGCGTTCGTTCAAACCGTTCTCTCCGACACGCCGTCCAAAGCATAGCGTATCTCGGCGTTCCTTTTCTGGAGTCTTTTATGCGTTTGATCCGATCAGCACTGGGTACTCACCGTCTCCTCCTCGCGACGTTCGGCGGGATCTCGCTCCTTGCGGGGTCGTCGCTACCCGCGCAGTCTCGCGCCGAAGACCGCGCGCGGGAACGTGAACAGGCCCGCGTAGAACGTGAGCAGCAACGCGAGCGCGATCGTGAGGAGCGTGACCGCGAACGGGAAAAAGAGCGCGACAAGAACGACCGTAACCGCGACGACGATCGCGATCAGCAGCACGACAACACTTACGTCTGGTCGGGCGTGATTGCGAGCGGCAAGCGCATCATCATCAAGGACATCAATGGCGGCATCGACGTACAGCGCAGCAGCACGAGCCGTGTCGAAGTGACGGCTGAAAAGCGGTGGCGTCGTGGCGATCCGAAAGAGGTACGAATCGAGGACAAGAAAGTTGGCGATGAGGTGTTGATCTGCGCGCTGTGGCAGCAGGAAGCAACGTGCGACGTCGATGGTATTCACTCGCCGCGCAACGCACGCTGGAACAACAAGAACAACGATGTGTCGGTGCACTTTGTGGTGAAGGTGCCAGACGGGGTGCGTGTTGACGTGGAGACCGTGAACGGTCAGGTGGTGGTGGGCGGCGTGACCAACGAGGTGCGCGCGGAGACGGTAAATGGCGGCATCGAGGCGCGCAGTTCGGGTGGTCCGGTGCGTGCCAAGAGCGTGAATGGAAGCATTCACGTGTCGATGGGATCGACGGGCAATGTCAGTGATCTGTCGTACGAGACCGTCAACGGCAGTGTGACGGTTGAACTGCCCGCAAACTTTGGTGCGCAACTCGAACTGGGCACCGTCAACGGACACGTCACTACCGACTTTCCAATCACGATGTCGGGAACGCTTTCGCCACGTCGACTGCGCGGCACGATCGGTGACGGTCGCACACGATTGCGCGCCAGCACCGTCAACGGCAGCGTCACGCTGCGGAAAAATTAGACGCGCTGTGGCGTCTAGATGCTACGCGTCTGAGCGCTACAGCGCAGCGAGATCCTCGATTCCTTTTGCGAGCTCAAGATCTTTTGCCGTAATACCCCCGGCATCGTGCGTGCTTAACACGAAGTGCACCTTCGTGTAGCGAATATCGATGTCGGGGTGATGGTTCATCGCTTCCGCGATGTCGGCCACTTTCGCAATGAACGCAATGCCGTCTGGAAACGCCGCAAAGTGATAGCTCTTGGTGAGCGCATTGCCTTTGCGTGACCAGCCTGGGAGCGCGCCCAAGGCACGCTGAATCTCGATATCGGAGAGCGGTGGCATCGACCTTGAGGTTAGGGTGTCCTGCCTCGGGTGACAATTGGCAATTAGCCGTGAACCCACTGCCGGCTTCGCGCAGCTCTTGCTAGTTCGGGGTTTCTTCGGTATGAGTTCACCATGCCCGCGACGTCGAATTTAC
>JANXUN010000189.1 GCA_025356185.1 Gemmatimonadaceae bacterium | reverse complement strand
AAAACAATTGGCACGGCGCGAAGCAGTAAATCCCGAAGCGCATTTGGAGTATTTAAAAAGTCGACATGCCATGCAGGCAGCGACTCGCGAGGCGATTGATCTTGGAATGCGGCACGTGCATCGGGCGTTGGAGATCGATCCAGACTTCGCACTCGCGTGGACGAATCTTGCCGACTGTCATGCGTTGCGCGGCATTCGCGGAATGGCCGCGCCTGCCGAGGCGTTTGCGGAGGGTACGAAGGCCGCGAAGCGTGCGCTCGAGCTGGACCCGACGTTGGCCGATGCTCACTTGTCGCTCGGCCTGATTCAAATGCACTCCGGCGAAGTGGCAAATGGTGTCCGTTCGCTGCGTCGGGCGGTTGAATTGAATCCGGGCCTCGCGTTTGCCCACAATATTTTGGCGCGTTGTCTCGCGTCGTACGAACGACACGAAGAAGCATTAGCGGCTGCGAACAAATCGGTGCAGCTCGATCCGCTATCGACGTTGATCCGCACGGCAGTGGGCGATGCGTATTACTTTGCGCGCGAGTATGACAAATCGGTATTGCACTATCGCATGGCGATCGAGCTCGATCCGCGTTTTGACGGCGCGCACACCGATCTCGCTCGCTCCCTCGAAGCGCTGGGTCGATTTGCTGAAGCGCGCGCGTCGTATGAAGAAGGACGCCGATTAAGTGGTGGTGTTGCGGGGCCGTCGTTTGGACTCGCGCACCTCGAAGTCGCGGCCGGCAACGTCATAGAAGCGCGGCGCATTCTGGCCGAACTCACAAACGCGCGTGCAACGCGTGTCGTGTCGGCGTGGGGCATTGGGGCCGTGCACGCGAGCCTTGGCGACATCGACGAAGCCTTTCGCTGGCTGGACATTGCTGCTGCCGAAAAGGCGTCGGGGTTGGTGTTGCTTCGCGTGCATCCGCGGTTGGATCCAATACGGCGCGATGCACGGTATCACGCTCTGGTGAAGCGCGTGGGGCTGGAGTCGTAAACGACGCTCGCACTATCGCAAAACGCGCGACAATTTAAGGGAATGCTGACTGGTATTGACGCACTGACCTCGGCACTCGCCGACCGCTATCAACTCGTCCGTGAGTTGGGTCGAGGCGGTATGGCCACTGTCTATCTCGCGCGCGACGTGCGGCATGATCGGCAGGTCGCCATCAAAGTGCTCCACCCCGAGCTCGCCGCAGTACTCGGCGCCGATCGCTTTCTCACCGAAATCCGCACCACCGCCAATCTGCAGCATCCGCACATTTTGCCGCTCTTTGACAGCGGTGAAGCGGGCGGGCAGCTGTTTTACGTGATGCCGTTTATCGAAGGCGAAACGCTGCGTGCGCGACTCACACGCGAAACGCAGTTGCCGATCGCCGACGCGGTACAGCTTGCACGTGAGGTCGCTGATGCACTGCAGTACGCGCACACGCGCGGCGTCATCCATCGCGACATCAAGCCCGAGAACGTGCTGCTACAAGGCGGTCACGCACTCGTTGCCGATTTCGGTATCGCGCTCGCGGTGTCACACGCCGGCGGTGTGCGCATGACGCAAACGGGGCTCTCGCTCGGCACCCCTCAATACATGGCGCCCGAACAAGCACTCGGCGAAAAAACCGTCGACGCACGCGCTGATGTGTATGCGTTGGGTGCGGTGTGTTATGAGATGTTGGCCGGTGAACCGCCGTTTACCGGCACGAGTGCGCAGTCTATTCTTGCACGCGTGCTCACGGAAACGCCCCGTCCGTTGCGTGCAGTGCGCAGCAGTGTCACGCCCGCGCTGGAAAGTGCGATTGCACGCGCGATGGCGAAGTTGCCGGCCGATCGCACTGCAACTGCCGCAGAGTTTTCGAGTGCGTTGCAGAGCGGGATGCTCACTACGCATGATGCGTCGAATGCGATGGGAGCCGCGTCGCGTGTGACATCGTCGTCAAAACAATTGTGGACATCGCGTTCATTAGTCGTTGGCAATGGGGTATTGCTGGCACTCCTCGGCTGGTTGTTGTTGCGGCCCGACGCGAATTCAAACGCGCCTGCGTCGTTACAACGATTTGACATTGCGATGCCAGACAGCGTGACGCTTTTTGCGGGCGCAGGACGCAAG
>JANXUN010000174.1 GCA_025356185.1 Gemmatimonadaceae bacterium | reverse complement strand
GTCGGCGCGCTGCGCCATCATACACGCACTGCACACGTCCACAATGTTGTGCAACGCACCTTTCGTGATGAGCCAGACTTTCCCCTCGTGCGATGCCATAATACTGAGACGCTTGCGCAGAAAATCGTACGGAATTTCATCCAACTTTGTCCAACCCTCGAGCGACAGCGGCTTATACGACCGAATAGCGTCGTCAATCGGATTGCTGAACGCGGTTTCAAACGAGGCGTTGATGAACGCGTGTAGTAACACTGCGTCGCTGGCCGCACCATCGGCATCCACGGCGGCGTGGACGCGCACCTCACCGTCAGTCAACGTGCCGGTCTTGTCGGAACACAAGATGTCCATACTGCCAAAGTTCTCGATCGCAGCAAGGCGTTTCACAATGACCTTTTGCGTGGCCATCCGTCGAGCGCCGCTGGCTAAATTCACTGAGATGATGGCGGGCAGCAGTTGTGGGGTAAGTCCGACTGCGAGCGCAAGCGCGAAGAGAAATGACTCGAGCGCCGGGCGCTGCATATACACGTTGACGGCAAAGATCGCGCCGACCAAAATCAACGTGACCTGAATCAACAGGTATCCAAATTTGCGCGCACCGCGCTCGAACTCTGTTTCCTCGGGTCGCGTGCGAAGCCGAGCGGCGATTTTACCGAACTCCGTAGCGGTCGCTGTTCGCACTACGACCGCGGTGCCGCTCCCACTCACGACGTGCGTGCCGAGAAAGAGCGTATTGGATCGCTTCGCTAATGGTGACTCGACCGCGATCACGCCCGGAGACTTCTCCACGGGAAACGTCTCGCCGGTTAACGTCGACTCATCGACGAACAGATCCTGTTCGCTGAGCAAAAGGCAATCGGCAGGAATGCCCGAGCCAGCGGACAGTTGCACCACATCCCCCGGCACCAGCGCGACGATCGGAACCTCAAGAGCGACGCCGTCACGAATGACGCGCGTTTTGATTTCGACGGTCTCCAGCAGTTTTGCAACCACTGACGCCGCGCCATGCTCCTGCCAAAACCCGAGCGTGCCACTGATCAACACGATCGACAACACAATTGCACCGTCTGTTGCATCACGTAGGGCGAATGATAAAATCGCCGCCGCGAGGAGCAACAAGACCACGGGACTGGTGAATTGCCGAAGGAGCAGCGCGAGCGCACCGCTGTGGGTTTGCGCAGCAAGCGTGTTGGGACCGATGCGCGCGAAACGGATCTTCGCGTCGGCGGCGGCAAGACCTTTCGGCGATGACCCCAGCGCCGCAAACACGTGATCGACTGACAGGCTCCAGAAAGACGCCAGCGGATCCTGCCGTGTGTCGTGATCCTGCACAGTTGGTCCGGTCGTCATACACCTCGGAGAGCGAACGATGAAACTGAAATAATAGTGTGTCGCTGCAAACCGCTATCAGCGATTGCACTGACTCAGCTGTGGGCGCTCGGCAAGACCGAATGGACTTGCGCGAGACGTTGGATCGCGGAGTTTATTGCATGACCCTCAGCGCGTCGTATGCACCATGGAGGTCTCGATGGACGTCGATCTCCGACGCCGGGTCCGATGGATTGGCGGCGCGACTTTTCAAATTGTCGCTTACGACGTGAGCGTCCTTCGCATGGAGAAGGTCAGCGCGTCGTTAGCCGGATGAGAACGACTCGTTGGTCGATATAAACCGCTAGCCCGTTAATTCATCGCGTCCTGTCGCGGCGCTCCGATCGCCCTTTCCAATCGCACATGCGAAAACTGCTCCTGCAGGTTCATCTGATCGTCGGCTGCATCGCCGCGCCCTTCCTCGCAATCGCGGGACTCTCGGGCGCCCTCGTGGTGCTGGAACAACCAGCCGCCGACGTGAGCAATTCCGCGCTCACGCATGTCGAACCGGGAATCGCATTGCTGTCGCTCGACGCGTTACGCGACAGTGTCCGAACAAAGTTTCCGACGGCCGAGGTGAGCACGGTTGGATTCCCAGTCGAGATGCGCAATACCTACACGTTCACAGTACGGTCGACTGGCGAAAAGAAAACGCGCACACTGTATGTCGATCCGTGGCGCGGCACCATTGTTGGTGACGACAGCGCGGTTGGTGCGCCGCTTCGATGGGCGCACAATCTGCATACGCGATTGTTGATCGACAACGGCGGCAAGTCCATCGTGGCGTGGACCGCCGTCGCGCTCGTGCTGTTGTCGCTGAGCGGGTTGTACTTG
>JANXUN010000132.1 GCA_025356185.1 Gemmatimonadaceae bacterium | reverse complement strand
CGCTCACCATGCAGAACTTCAGTCGGTCTTTCCTTGACCCGACGCAGGGCAAAAATCAGAACACCGTGTTCCCTGAGGATTTCCCGGCCGTGCCAGCGGCGAAGAACACCGCACGCAACTTGATGCTGACGCTCGGCTTCCGGTATGTGCCGGGCGCGCCGGGGGGCAACTAACCATGACAACTATGCGTCGAACTGTTTCAGCATCACTCATAGTGTGCGCGGTGGTAGCCGGTGCGTGCAAAGAAGAACGTTCAATCACATCCGCACCCGAAGGCACGCTCGCCTTTGGCCAGAACATGGGCAAGGCCGCGAGCAATCTGCCGAGAGGGCGTGCGATCTTTCCGGCAACTCCCGCAGCATCTGCGACGCCGGCCGCGGATTCAATCATCATCGAGTTCTCGGGTATGGACTCGCTCTCCACCGGTTCGTATGTGGTGTGGGTCGGCAACGACTCGGCGACAAAGTTCGCGCCCGCAACGGGTACGTTGACGATTCTTCGAACCGATACCACGATCAACGCCGCCGGTGATCCGGTTATTACCTCGTCAACCACTACATCGGCAACGCTGTCGAGCTTTAAAAACGGCCGCTCAAACTACTTCATGCGTTTCGCGGCCACTCGGGCGAGTGTGCCTGCGCTCGCTGCAACCGATTCGGCAAATCTGTTCTTGGTGTCAGTCGAACCCGGTGCCACCGGTGCATTGCCGGGTGAACGTCGCGTGTTGTGGGGACGTCGTAGCCAATCTGCCGCACTGGGAACGCCGGCGCGTCAAATGGCTGGCATGCGGTTCGGAAACTTTGCCGCCCGGCTCACCGAAGAGTACCCGTTTGCAACATCGGCAGCGACGGCAAACGCCTTTGGTCCGACGGCCTTCACCGCCACCACTCTCATCATTCCACGTGGTCGCATCGAAGTGCGTGGTCCAATCTTTACCGTGAACGATTCGAACTATTATCGTCCGCCTGTCGGCTACTACTACGAAGCGTGGGCGATTCGCACGGACACGTTGGGTCGCTTTATCGATACGATCAGCTTGGGGCAAAAAGCGACACCGTATCCGAAGCGCCTGAGCTACTACGAGGCCGACAAAACGATCGTCGACCCGACGTACATGTTCGGAACGCCGTTCGCCGTGATCTTCGCCTCGCAGCATCGCGTTTCTGCGGACACGATCAGTGCCGCGGTAATAAATGGACGCGCGTGGCGGGAGTTCTCATTCGTGTACGTCACGCTACAGAACAAAGCGGCGCCGACTGATCGGATGGGAGCCGTCGCGATTATGACGGTCGCGACACCGTCATCGGTGACCGGTAGGTAATTCGCGATGACGTCGCGTTAACGCGGCGTGATGTACAAAACTGCGCGCCCGATCAGTAAGTCTGATCGGGCGCGCAGTTTTGTACGCGGTGATGACTTCGCTACTCTTTGGACACGTGGAACGTTCGCTCGGTGCGTGCAACGTTGCCCGATGCGCGATCCGTGACGATGAGCTGCAGTAAATACTCACCCGCGGGCGCGGTGCCGAGTCCGATGGTGGTCATCATCGGCACACGGTCGCGAGCGCCCAACGCCTCTTCCCGTTGAAAGCGAACAGCAAGTTGTTCGTCGCGCTCTTTGGTGAGTCCGACAAGATCAGCGACGCTGCCAAGCATGCGCGAAAGCACTTGTTGTCCCGAGCGATCACGCTCGACCAGCGTGACGCGTAACTGAATATCGATGTGCACACGCCCTGTACTATCTGGGCGAAGTGCATAGTTCTCCCAATACACGGAAAACTGTTCCCGCTGTGCAAAGCGTAACTCCGCATGCGGGACCATGCCGGTTTGCAGAAATCCAGCGAGTGGCCCGGCAGGCGGTGTGAATTTCTCGGTGAGCATCATATCGCTAATGGCGAACACACCGATTGCCGGCCGCACGATATCGATCTCCGCTTGCGTACGCGCCGCCGCACTTGCGACTGCGACATCGAGCGCCTCTACGCGCACGCGGTAGTGGCCAACGGGCAGCTGCCGAGACCACGTGTGTTTCGTCGCGCGTGATGCGGGAAGTCGCACGGGAACGGTATCCGAGTTGACCAACTTCATGCGCGACGGTTGTCCGATACGCAGTGACAAGGCCAGCACGCTTTGATCGAGCTCCGCTGCACGATACAGGTTGGGCGTGTTCACAGCCGCCGCAATCACGAGCTCCGAATCGTCACCGTGCGCGCCGCGAAAGCGGGCCATTTGCGAGGGCATGGTGTCGACATTCGCCGCGACCGGCAAGTTATCCAAGAGAAACGGAGCGTCTTCGCGTTGTTCTTCGGCCACGCCGCGCATATCGGCAGCGAATGTCGCGTAGTTCATGGCGGGTGCGCCCGTAAACACGAACGTGCGTTCCTTTGACGGATAAAACCACACCGTGAGGATACGCCCGTTGTCAGACGCGTCCGGTGCGTTTGATGCACCAAACGACGCGACGACCGGCGGTTCGCCATAGCGTGCGACGATCACGCCGCGATCAGTGCGCCATCCAACCTGTCGCATATCTTCACTGCTAAAACGAAGATCGGCGTATGCAATGCGTGCCAGATACTCGAGGCGCGCTTCGTTCTCCGGCGTTGCAAGCAGGGGATCAGCGGCCTCCCAGTACGCGCTGTCCGTGTGCATGCGGCTCTCGGGAGAGAGCGCTGCATACGAAGCACTGTCGCTTTTGCGAATGATGCGATTGAGACTGAGCACCTCATCGCGTTCAACCGTGGTGAGTCGCTTGAGCGCGCTTTCAAACAAGGTGTCCGCATCGCGGAGATGCCCATCACGATACGCCGCGAGTCCCGCAGCGAAACGCAGGTGAGCACTGCCACTGCCGGCCGCGATGAACGGGCGCACCACATCGCGCATCTCGCGATAGCGTCGCTGATCGTACAGAACACTGAGCAGTCCGAGCGCATTCGCGTCGTGCGTCGGCCACGCGCGCAGACCGCGTCGATATAACTCTTCGGCTTCTATCCGGTCGACCGAACCGATGTCGTCGATGGGTCGCGTGTGCGCTTCGAGAAAACCGCGCGTGTAATGTTTTTCCTGCGATGCTTGATACGGCTCGAACAGCAGACCTGGACTGGTGATGAGATAGCGATCTTTCGTGTTCTGATATCGACGCTGTTTGATTTGTCCGAGCTCCCAACATACGTCGGCAAGCTGCGACGGATCACCACTGTCCTCGGCAACGCGCAGTGCTTTGCGAAAGATGCGCTCGGCCTCGATGCGCAGTAGCGGCGTGTACAATCGAATGCGCCCAATCTCGAGCAAGTAGCGCGCATTATTCGGATCGACGTCGGCCGCATGTTCGAGCAGTCGCCACGCCAAGAAGTTGCGAGGAACGTCGCCAACACGAAGAAAGGTGGATCGCGCGAGTAAATAGCCGCGTTGATACAACACCTCCGGATCGTCGGGCGCGAGGTCATTCGCTTGCTCCAGCAACTTGAGCGCTGCCGTGGTATCACCTTGCGCCGCGCGCAACATCGCCTGTGACACCAGCGTGTCGACGCCCGGAGGCATCACATGCTTTGTCTGTGCTGCGAGCGCAACCGGTTGCAGCAGCAACACAATCGCGGCAACGGCGAAGGCGTGTCGCATGCGACTCAACTAGGGCACAATGCGCACAACACTCTGTCTGTTTCGGTCGCCTACCCACAGCACGCCAACACCAGCACGAATCGTTGTGGCAAACTGAACCTGACGCGAAGAGCCAACCACGCGTGCGGTCGGAGAGAGCGACAATTGAAAGAGACCATCCACGCCGCCAGCGACATACAACGCGCTGCCGAGAAACGCGAGGTCGTACGCGAACCGCGGTTCGTTGATCACGCGCACGGGTGTCGCGTCGGCGTGTCCAAACTCGGAGCGGCGCACCGCAATCACGCCTTCGTTACCGAGCGCGACGGCAATCCACTGATCGTTAAAGGCAACGGCGCGCGCCGACGCGGGCAGTGCGAGCGCTGCGCCGGTCAGTGCGAGTTTCCCATCGACGCTGGACACACGCACGACTTGCGAATCCGTGGCGACTAACCAGCTGTTCGCGATGGAGTCGTATGCGATGGCGGTGACTGCGTCTCGCATGTCAAGACTGTCGACGCGCGGATTGTCATCGTTGCCCGATTGAAAGCGAATACGTTTTCCTGATGCGCTGAGCACGGCATCACGGGAGGATGCGAGCGCATCGACGGCACCACCGGCCAATCGTTTCGCGGGACCGCTGAGGAGCGGCGCTTGCCAGAGTGCATTTGCCGTTCCAAGCACCATTGAACCTCGATCTGGCACGATCGCGACTTGACGAAGGCTACTGAGTCCTGCGGCGCGGCGTCGCAATGCTTTCGGCGTGGTTGCCGCCGACATCAGTTGTGCACCGCTATCACTGACAACGGCGATGAGTGAATCGCGCACGTCGATGAACGTTGGCGATGTCAGTACCGCGCCTTCGGTAAATCCAAACTGCAACTTGTCGCCAACGCGCGGTTCGAACGCGCGTCGCTGTGCATCGAGCTCTTTTCCGATGGTCAAGCCAGCAAATGCGCCCGAGAATGATAAGAACGGCAGCGCGCAGTTCACGGGATGACAGTTGCCCGAACGATTGCCGTGTTCGCTCAGAAAGTAGTAACCCGCCGCGAGCGCGGTTCCTGTGAGCGCACCGAAGAAACTCGAACGCAGGACGGTGCCGCTCGCAGGCCCGGTTCGTGTTTGGGTCGAAACGCTCGACGATACCACCTGCGCGTGCAATGCGGTGGCGTTCGCCCACAGCATTGGCAGTGCGGTCAACAGCACGATCGACGAACGCCGTGCAACGTCATGAGAACGCGCGCGCGCGCGCACGGCGGAGATTCCGATGAACGTGGTCATTTGCGCTAATGTGCCTGTGGACACGGAGGGATGGAACCACAAAGCGATGGCTACGTAGAAGGGCCTGCACGCTTCTCATTGATACAACCGCGTTCGACCCGGGCGCGCCACACTCTGCACCGAGAATTCCGAGAAATTTCGATGGTATATCGTCACAAGCAATCCATTCGCGCTCTCTTCTTTGCGTCCGCTGTCGCGCTCTCGATGCCGTCATCGGCCGTGCGTGCGCAGGCGTTTCACTATCCTGCCTTACAACTCCCGACCGTATCCACACGCGATTACACCGGCGCAGTGGTTGGGGGTGCAGGCAGCACGCTACTGTTTCAATGGCGAGAGGGGTGGAGCGCCGATCGCCACCTGCAACTCGATCTCGGACTGTCCGACCAGCGGGGCTCGGCGTCGCTTCTGCTTTTCGCCGGCGGCGGCGTGGCGCAGCAGCTGGTGCGGGCCTCGGAGGCCCAACCGCTGAACATGGTGCTAACGGGTGGGGCAGGGGCCGGGTTCGGAAAGGGGCTCACGTTCATACGAATACCGTTTGGCGTGAGTCTTGGGCACAGCTTCGAGCTGGAGAACGATATGTCGATCACTCCGTATCTCCACCCGCGTGCTTCGCTCGATCTGTGCAGCAGCTGTAGCGAGCGGGGGAGTAGAAAGAGCGAGTTAAGCCTCAGCTTTGATTTGGGGGCGTCGTTTCAGGTCACCCGCGAATTCGGTATTCGGGTGGCGGGCAGCTTTAGCGGTTCGGACTTGGCGGGTGGCAAC
>JANXUN010000129.1 GCA_025356185.1 Gemmatimonadaceae bacterium | reverse complement strand
GCAGGACTCGGCATCGACGGTGCCTCATCCGTGCGCACACGCGACACGCGCGGCGTATCAATCACGTGATCGCTGGATGTCTCCTGAAATGTCTCATCATCGCGTCCATCGGTGCCGACATCTTCTAATGGCCATTGACGTCCGGCATCAAGCACGAGCGTGATCGACACGGCCGCCGCTGCACGTCCATCATGCACGAGATCGCGAATCAATCGATCAAGTTGTGCACGCACGACAAACAACACCGGTGCGGTGCTCTCGACCGCAGCAGGAAGTTCGACCGATGAACTGCGGGCCGCATCAACACGCACGAGCCCCGGACGTCGTGGATCATCCCCGTGTGCCAAACGCCACGCCGTGAGTCCCCCCGCACCCCACCGTCGCTCAACATCACCGGCATGCAACGCCGCTACCGCACCAATGGTGCGCAGTCCCAATGACGTCAGCGCCTCGCGCATCTCATCGTCCATCGGCAACAAGCCGAGTGGTGCGGGAGCCAGATACGCGGCGCAGTGTGCCGCCGGAATGAGTGTGATGCCGCTGGGAAGATCGCGCGGTTGCGCGTTGCTACGTTGTGCATCACTGCGTCCTACATCACTGCGTCCTACATCACTGCGCTGTACATCGCCGCCTCGCGCGCTCATCGATTGCATCTGCGGCGCCCACGTCGCTGCGCGCGCCGCTACGCACGAATCGGCAATCGCTACACGCGCATCGGGATGCCACCGCTGCGCAATGGTGAGCAGTGTCTGTGCAAGCACCGACTCCCCACCTAACGACTGAAATCCCGTTGCGCCCACCCACCACATCCCCGGCGCACCACGCACCGGCGTGACTTGGGGACTCGCTGCTAATAAAGCCGTTGTCGTTGCGAGAATCGCATCGGCAATGACATGATCATCCCACGCGCGTACCTCAAGCGCAGCACATCGCGCTTGCGCTTCGGTCACCGTCATCCCCGCACGAACACCAGCCTGTCCTGCAGCGCGCGAGACCGCGCGCAATCGCATATCAACCGCGAGTGCGCGTGGCGTGGCGTCCCAGTGGGGCGCCAATAGCTGGGGTGCCAACTCGCTCACGCGCACGCTCCCGACGCGTTGGCCGCCCGTACGTGGATTCGGCCGCGCGTCGTCGGCCGCGATACCGCGTCCAGTCGCGTGTGGTCCGATCAAAGCCCCGTTCGATATCACGCCCTTGGCCGTGATCGCGCTCGCGCGTACTGTCGCGTGTGCGGTCACGCTCGGTTGCGTCGCGCTCTGTCGCGTCACGCTCTGCTGCATCTGATCGTGGAACGCCAGTGCCAGCTGCGTCGCGATCGGTGGACGAGCGGGTCGCGTAGAGCGTGCCGTAGATGGTGTCGACGTGCTGTTGGTCTGCACTCCGTCCCGTGCCGACGCTGAGCCCGCCCCACGTGACGGAGTGTTCGACGTCGCTGCCTCCTCCTGGGGTTCCTCCGTTGGCGGCCCAGGGACGACGCGTGCTGCGCGCCACCCCGCGCCGATCACGAATCTCGGAATCCGTACACACGCGACGCGCCACGACGATGACATGATGCACCTCAATCGAACGAACAGATGTGCGCATCGGGTGCGCAGCGGTGGTGGTGTTGGACTTGCTGGTGGAATTGATGTTGATGGCGCCTTTCTCAACGGTGATCGCCATACATCGCGCATTGTCATGAGCCGCAATACTTGACGACGCGTGCGCGACATGCGCGCGCGATTCGATACGCACACGCACCGCGCCACTCACGCGACTGGGACGCGTGTCATGACTGAGCACCACGCATGCGGCGTCGCGTTCCCGCGCTAACTGCGCGAGTCGTACGCCATGCACGCGCGAGAGTGGTGGCGCACCATCGAGAACGACCAACGCAAACACGCCGCTGCGTAGTAAGAGATCGGCCGTCCACGCGCTGCGTTTGGTGTCGTGCGGACGGATCACCACCACGCGTTCACCCACATTCGCCAACGGCGCGGGCGCCAGTGTGCGACGTGCGTCGATCCACGCCACCCATCCTCCGCTGTGCAGCACGCGCGTCATGATCCGATGCACCAAAGACGTTTTCCCTGCGCCTAACGCCCCCACGACTTCAGTAATCCGTCCGCGCGGCACACCGCCGCCAAGTGCGTGATCGAGCGCAGGAATCCCCGTCGTCCACGGCGCACCCGCCTTTCGTCCACCCGCCACGACCACGTCCAGCTGCGTGCGCAGCGACGCCAATGTGAGCGCGGGGGGAGATGCTGATGGGAGAAGAAGCGCAGGGGCGGTCATAACCAGTCGGAACGGTCTGTAAGAGAGTCAAACCGAATAAACACCGAAGATCGAGGGAATGGCTAGGGCCAAAAGGGGCTTTTCTGCGCGATTTACCGGGGTGGTGGCGGTCGGCGATCGCCCATGGGACCATCCCTGGGCGGTCCACCCCTAGGTGGGCCACCCCTAGGTGGGCCACCCGCACCCTCGTAGCGCGGCGGCCCGCCTTGGGACGACCCACCGCGGAATGGATCGGGGAGTGCTGTGGCGACGTCGGCCAGCCGCGTACGCTGCGCCTCGTCCAGCAATGGAGCCAGCATCACGCCCATGGAATCCAACGATCCGCGCAGCTGGCGGTGCGCGGCATCAATCACGCGCTGATTGGCATCGGCGGTGGCTTTCAAAATTGGACGCACAGTGGCCTGCTGCTCCACGCGCAACTGCAACACCTCTTCCATGTGCGCAGCAAATCCCGCTGGCGGTGGCGAGCCATCGGCACGCAGCGGACGCGGACGCTGCCGCGCGTTTTGTAACGCGCCCTGCGCAAGTACACCAACGACAACACCGATACACAACGTGGTGAATAAAATCGCCGCCGATCGCGTTTCAATTTTCATCGGCGTGGTTTCCCCAACTATTCAAATCGGCACCCCACACGTCATGCGCCATCGCTGTCGATCCCGATACTTCACCGATCGGCGCCGAGAGTCCCATCATGCGCTCAGCGATCGGTGCATTCGTGGCCCGCGTACTCACGAGATTGACGGCGGCTAACAGCAGTGCCGCGGCAACAGCGACCGGTGTCAGTCGCAGAAATACTGCCTGCAACGCGTCGGAGAATCGCGGCGTCGCGGCAATGCGTGCCATGACGCGATCGGCAAATCCCGGGGCGAAGCTGACGTGAGCACGCGAGACGCTACGAGACAT
>JANXUN010000067.1 GCA_025356185.1 Gemmatimonadaceae bacterium | reverse complement strand
GCGAGCGCCGCGCATCTGGCGGGAGCACGCAGCGTTTTTCCCGAGGCGCGTGAACTGTTCGCGCGGGCACTCGCACTGTATCGCGCAGCGGACGATCGCGCAGGTATCGCATCGACGCTCGCCAACCTTGGCTGGCAGACGTGGGCCGCCGGTGACCTTGCGCACGGAGAAACGCTCTCGCGTGAAGCACTGTCGTTAAATGAAAAACTTGGTGACACGCTTGGCGTTGCACTCTCGCGCAATAATCTCGCATGGATCGCGATGGAGCGCGGCGATTTCGACGATGCGCAACAGCACTTTGAAACTGTGATTGCGTCACACGAACGGCGTGGCGATCCGCGCAGCGTCGCCTACGCGCTCTCATGGCTGGGAACACTTCTGGCGCGTCGCGGTGACCTTGCACGATCGGTCGAGCTGCACACGCGCGCGCTGCAAACCGGTCAGCTAGTTACCGATCATGGTTATCGCTTGCTGCTGTTGGTGCGCATCGCGGTAACCCGCCACGCGTTGGGTGAACCCGGAAATCACACAACGCTCGTGGAGACATCGTATTTGCCGCCGCAGCGACAGTTCGGGCGCCTGTGGCCACTTGGCACGACGCTCACCGAATTGGGACGCATGTTGCTGGACGATGGTGAACCGGCGCGCGCGCATGACGTGCTCTCGGAAGCACTCGACGCGCGGCGCGCGTCGGGCGGACTGGGAAGTGTCGCAGAAACCGAACTGCTGGACGCGACCGCGCTGCTGCGGTTGAACAACCTGCCGGCGTGCGCAGCGCTGTTGCACATTGCAGTCGCTGCAGCGATTACCTACGGCGCTCGGCCGTTGATGATCGATGGTGTTGAACGCACTGCGCAGCTGTTGCATGCCGTTGGTGACAATGCCAACGCCGCGATGTTGTTTACCGCCGCGACGCGCGCGTTCGATGCGTCGGGCGCGCGCCGCTCACCGCGTGCAGCACGTTCGGTAGCGCAGTTCGGCGAAGCACTGACACATTCGCTTGATGCAGCGCGTTTTGAACAAGCCGTCGCGAATGGCGCCGCACTCTCCTTGCATGATGCGGCGCAGCGTGCGGTTGGCTTGGCGGGCGGGCTGACGCGTGATTGACAACACCAGTGCGTCTGATGAGACGACCGAGATCACGCAGTTCTTGCGACGTTGGCGCGAGGGCGATCGTGACGCATTTAACGCCATGCTTCCGCGTGTGTACGAGCGTTTGCGTGACATCGCGCGTGCGAGACTTCGCGCCGAGCGGCCTGATCACACACTGGACAGCTCGGCGCTTGTGCATGAGGCATATATGCGCATGACCGTCGGCACCAACCCCGACATTCAAGACCGCTCACACTTTTTTGCCGTCGCGTCCGCGGCGATGCGGCGCATTCTGATCGATCACGCCAAACATCGCGTGGCGGAAAAGCGCGGTGGCGGTGCACCGCACATCGCGCTCACCAGCGCAACCTTGGGTGACATCGGCCAGGCGTCGACTGCGGAACCCGACGCGCTGCTGGCGCTTGACGAATCGCTCACGCGATTGGGCGAACTGCATCCGCGCCACGCAAAGGCGATCGAGCTGCGGTACTTCACCGGTCTGACGCTTGAAGAAGCGGCGCAGGTGCTCGGCACGTCCGCGCCGACAGTCATGCGCGATTTGCGATTTGCGCAAGCGTGGCTTGCACGCGATCTCGGTTGATGACTCGTCGCTGGCGTTCGTCGGTGCCGCTCATATTCTTCACCTATGACTGATTCGGAGCTTGGCGACGCTGACGCCCTCCGCTCGCTCCTCGACCGCGCTCTCGAAGGCGCCTATTGGATCGAGCGCGAGCTCGGTGGTGGAGGAATGTCGCGCGTGTTTCTCGCCGAAGAGCACGCACTCGGTCGACGCGTGGTACTCAAGGTGCTCGCACCCGAGCTCGCGCACGAATTGTCCAGCGAACGATTTACGCGTGAGATCCGGCTCCTCGCACAGCTGCAGCATCCCAACATTGTGCCGGTGCTTAACGCCGGCATCGCGATCGATGTCCCGTGGTACACGATGCCGTTCATCGACGGCGAATCGCTGCGGGCGCGGCTCGCGCATCTGCCTCCCGGTGAACGTCTTCCGCACGCACTGGCGTTCGAGGTGCTGCACGATGTGGCCCGCGCGCTCGCATATGCACACGGCGCAGGCGTGGTGCATCGCGACATCAAACCCGACAATGTGCTGCTTGGTGTCGACGCCGCGCTTGTCGCCGACTTCGGCGTTGCCAAAGCCATGGTCGCCGCGCGTGCTCCTGGTGCGTCAACGTCTTCGACATCGCTGACGCAAGGAGGGGTGGCACTCGGCACGCCCGCGTACAT
>JANXUN010000063.1 GCA_025356185.1 Gemmatimonadaceae bacterium | reverse complement strand
CACCGCCGGGATACGTGAAGCCGACTGCAGGTGATCGCGGGGGTGACTTTGGCGCACGCGCGGCGGGCAGCACGATTGGCGGCGTATCGATCGTGAAGCCTAAGCAGTACGGCGGAATCACGGCGTACAACATGAACAGCGGCGACAAAACGTGGTGGCAGCCGAACGGCGGCATGATGAAAGTCACCAGTCGTGATCCGATTTTTGCGGGCGTCACGCTGCCAGAGCAAGGCGCGCGCGGACAAGCAGAAATCATCACGACAAAAACGCTGATGATCTACGGCCCGGGTCGTGGTGGTGGCGTGCCGGGCGCACCGCCGCAAATTTATGCCGTCGACAAAATGACGGGCAAACAAGTTGGCGCAGTGAAAGTCGAAGCGAAAAACACCGCAGTGCCGATGACATTCTTGCACAACGGCCGTCAGTATCTCGTCTTCGCGTCAGGTTCAGAAGACAATACCGCATTGACCGCTCTGGTGCTGCCGCGCAGGTAAGCGAAAACAAACACTAAAGCAAACACATGTAACGCAGAGACGCAGAGAACAGCAAAAAACTTATTGGGTTTTCCGTTGTTGTTCTCTGCGTCTCTGCGCGCTCTGCGTTAAAAATCATTCCCGCCGTTGCAGTTCCCGCAGTTGCCGTAACCGCGCTGCTACGGCTTGCGCTCGTACCGTTTGAGCGCTTTCTGCCCGACCTCGGCACCATAAATATGTCCTGCCGCGTCGATTGCAACCCCTTCGGCAGATGACGTGCCCGTGATGGTGTCAGGGTCCGGAATAAACGCGATGACTTTGCCGTCTTTGATGCTGCCAACGCGAATGCCGCGCTTCCACGCGGCGTGCGCCGGCGCAACGGACCCCGATTCCGAGTCGGCGACATAAATCATGTCATTCTTGTCAATAAAGATTCCGCTTGGTCGACTGAACTGCATCCACGTATCGAGCACCGTGAAATTCTGATCCATGATCAGAATGCGATTGTTGCCGCGATCGCCAACAAACAGGCGCCCCTTCGAGTCGAACGCGAGCGCATGCGGTTGATCGAGCTGGCCTGCTCCTGGACCAAACGAGCCGTATGTTTTGAGCAGCTTGCCAGTCTTATCGAACTTGAACAGTCGCGCATTTGAACCCGGGCGCGATGAATGACCTTCGGCCACGAAGATGTCGCCATTCGGCGCGGTCACGATGTCGTTCGGCATCCAGAAATAGCTGCTGTCTTTTCCGCCGCCGCCAACACCCAACGTCATCAGCACTTTGCCATCAGGGTTGAACTTGAAAATCTGATGACCCTGACTCGGAGCCCCCGTCGCCGCGACACCAGCCGTGTTGGTACCGCCAGTGCACGCACAGTCAACAATCCAAACGTTTCCATCTTTATCAACGTGAATGCCGTGCGGCGACAATAGCATTCCCGCACCGAACGACTTCAGAACGTTGCCGTTCGCATCAAACTTAAAAATCGATGGCAACGTCGAGCCGGTGCACGAATTCGCCCCGCACCGTTCGGCGACCCAGATGCTTTTTCCATCTTTGTCGATGTCGACCGCGCTCGTTGAGCCCCACGTGCGCCCTTCGGGAAGCTTGGCCCAGCCTACAACGGTCTTATAGGGATTGGGGGCGTCGTTCGTCGGCGTCGGGACGGTCTGCGCGCCCGCTAACATCGACGCGAGCGATGAGGCCGCTAGGCTCACAGTGGCTACAAGAGCGAATCGTGTGCAACGCACGGGCATAGTTCGGAAAGCAAAAGGAGTCGGATAACGGCGACGCGCGCGCTCGACGAGTGTGCGCACCACCAAGACTGCTCCCACTCGCGCCAACTGGCAACTGCCACGCCACGCGGTCAGCAGCGGACTCGCCCGCCGCCGCTTGTGCCCACGCGCACCCCGTTCGATCCTTCTGAGTCTCCAATCCAGGCGCGCGCGTGAAAGATTTGACCACCGGGTCCATTCCCCGGCATATCATCCGCCTCGCGGTCCCCATGGCCGCCGGTATGATCTTCCAAACGATGTACTACTTGGTCGATTTGTACTTCGTCGCGCGGCTGGGTAACGATGCCGTCGCTGGCGTGAGTTCGGCCGGTAATGTGCAATTCATCGTCATGGCCATCACGCAGGTGCTGGGCGTCGGCACGATGGCGCTGATCGCGCAAGCCGTTGGTCGTAAAGACCAAGCCGATGCGAATTTGATTTTCAACCAGAGTACGATGCTCGCGTTCGCGTGTGGCATCGCCGTACTGATTGGCGGATTTGTGTTTGCGCCGATGTACATGAATGCGGTTGGTGCCGACGCGGGCACGATCAAAGCCGGCACCGAATATCTGCAAGCATATATCCCTGGGCTGGGGTTGCAGTTTGCATTGGTCTCGATGGGATCCGCGCTGCGGGGCACGGGCATCGTGAAGCCAACGATGCTTGTGCAGATCGTGACCGTCGTCATGAACATCGTGCTCGCACCGATTCTGATCGCCGGATGGGGAACAGGTCATCCGCTAGGTGCGGCGGGCGCAGGACTCGCGAGTTCGCTCGCCATCGCTGCCGGTGTCGTGCTGCTGTCCATCTACTTTTTACGGCTCGAACATTACGTCGGCTTTGACCGCACGCAGATCGCACTGCGTGGCGCCGTCGTCGCGCGCATTCTGAAAATTGGCGTACCGCCCGGCGGCGAATTCGCGCTGATGTTTATGTCGACGGCAATCATGTATCACGTCATTCGCAACTTCGGCGCGCCGGCCCAAGCCGGCTACGGGATCGGATCGCGCGTCATGCAAGCGATCTTTCTGCCCGTAATGGCGGTATCGTTTTCCGTTGCACCGATTGCCGGGCAAAATGTCGGTGCCGCCCACATGGATCGAGTTCGCGACACGTTTAAGTGGGCGGCAATCATCGGCGCCTCACTAATGGCCGTGCTCACGCTGCTGTGTCAAATCAAGCCTGAACTGCCTATTGGCGCGTTCACCAGCGATGCACCGGCGCTTGCGGTCGGCGCCGAGTTTTTGCGCGTTATCTCGTGGAATTTTGTCGCTGCAGGACTGATCTTCACCTGTTCCGGAATGTTTCAGGCACTCGGAAATACCATTCCCGCATTGATCAGCGGCGCGTTTCGCTTTCTGTCGTTTGCGCTTCCGGCATTGTGGTTGTCAACGCGACCGGGCTTTACGCTGCATCAAGTGTGGCTGCTCTCTCTAGCCACCGGCACCTGTCAAGCGTTGCTCAGCACGTGGATGCTGCTCGGTCAACTCCAAAAGCGTCGCGAGCCGCGCACGCAGCCAGCGATGGCGGGATAGCTCAATGAAATCATTACGCAGCATCACGTGCGCGTCGTTCGCCTTCGCACTCGCAGCGGGCGCCTGTACCGCACCACGCACCAACAACGGCGCGTACGACGTCGTAATCTCCAACGCGCGCATCGTTGACGGAACCGGAAACCCGTGGTACTACGGTGACGTCGGCGTGCGCGGTGATCGCATTGTCACCGTCGCGCCGCGCGGCGCGTTGGCAGCGGCCACGTCCACCCAAACGATTGACGCGAAAGGGCTGGTGCTGTCGCCAGGTTTCATCGACATCCAAGCGCACAGCTGGAACCAACTGCTGTTCGCCGACGGCCGGGTGATCGGAAAGGTTGCGCAAGGCGTCACCTCGGAAATTTTAGGTGAATCCACGACGCCAGCGCCGTCCAACACGAGTGTCGACTCGTTGTTTAATGGCGGCGATCCCGAAGACAAGTTGATGCACGCACACGTTGAGCATTTCCGCGGCGCACACGGCTTCGGCATGTGGCTCGATTCCATGCAAGCGCACGGCAACGCG
>JANXUN010000053.1 GCA_025356185.1 Gemmatimonadaceae bacterium | reverse complement strand
CGCTCAGTGACTTCGATGTTATCCGGCGCTTCGAAGTGCGCGATCGGCGATTTGATCGTATCGCCGGCGCGAAACTTGACGATGCTATCGACGCGCGCCTGAGCAATCGCGTTGCGAATGCTATCGGCCGTCGCCTTTGCGACCGCTGCGCGCCGCACACTGTCCGACGCTGCGCGCTGCGCCGCAGTATCAGCGCGTGCTTGCGCTGCCAACGACTGCGGGGCGCATATCGGCAACGCAGCCACCGCAGCACCGAGTACCCACCGCACCCAGCGGCTCATCACTGCGCGCGCACGCACGCACGCGACACGCGAACGCGGCACTCGGTCGCGTTAACGCGACTGTGCACGCGCGCGAACAAATTCAACGAAAGTCCCCACAGGTGTGCCGGTCGGGCCCTTCGGGATCCACCCCAAGTCAGTTTGTGAATACGCCGTTCCTGCCACGTCGAGATGGACCCACGGATATCCGTCGACGAACTCGTTCAGAAAGAGCGCGGCCGTAATTGAACCCGCCGCTCGACCACCAGTCTGTTTGACATCGGCGACATCAGATTTGATTTGCTCTTTGTACTCGTCCCAGATCGGAAGCGGCCAGCCGCGTTCACCCGCGCGTTCGCCTGCAACCAATACCTCGTCCACCAATTCTCGTTCCGCACCAAAGACGCCCACGGCCGTATGTCCCAAGCCGATGACGATCGCACCAGTGAGCGTGGCAGCGTCGATCACGACATCGGGGTTGAATCGTTTGGCGAAAACCAACAGGTCGGCAAGCACCATGCGTCCCTCGGCGTCGGTATTCACGACTTCGATGGTTTTGCCATTTGATGCGCGAACAACATCACCGGGTTTGAAGGCGGTGCCCGAGAGCATGTTGGTTGTGGATCCAATCATGCCGACCACGTTGATCGGCAGCTTGAGCCGACCGATCGTTTCCATTGCGCCCATGACCCCTGCTGCGCCCATCATATCGAACTTCATCCACTCCATTTCTGGCGCTGGCTTGATCGAGATTCCGCCGGTGTCGAAGCACAATCCCTTACCAATCAGCACGATTGGTTTTTGATCGGTCGGCCCGCCACGATGTTCAAGCACGACAAGTCGCGGCTCCTGCGGCGTGCCCTGCGCGACGGCCAAGAACGCGCCCATCCGCTCGCGCGTCATGTCCGCGCGATCAAGCGACGTAAGGGTCATGCCATGTCGCTCAGCGATCTCGCGACCCACTTCGAGAAACATGTCCGGCGTGCACACATTCGCCGGCATTTGACCAAGCCGTTTGGCGACCCCTTGTCCTTCTGCGGTCGCGATGCCGACGGCGAGAGCGGCGAGAAACTCGCTTGATTCTTTCGCGAGAATCGTGACGTGGGTCAGCTCGGCACGACGATCCTTTTCTGGCGCTGGCGTTTGCAGGTCTTTATACGACCAACAGCCCGCCGCAGCGCCGATCGCCATGCCTTCGATCGCATCGATATTGGTATCGGCTGTATACAGGTGCATGCCGCCAGTACCGAGCTTGACGGCCTGTCGCGCTGCGATTGCGGCCGCGCGACGAACCGTCGTGCGTGAAGGGGCGGCGCTGCCGAGGCCCACGAGTAATACGCGCTGCGCACCGGAATCACCGCCAACAAACAACATCGTCTCGTCGCGCGCACCTCGAAAATCTCGACGGGTCAGCGATCGTTCGATCGCTCCATTCGTCGCGCTGTCAATCGCCGCCAACTCGCCAGACACGGACGGATTTTGTGGCACCAGCAGTGCGAGGAGCGGCGTGTTTACTAACGCGGGTTGAGTCGAAGCTAGACGAATCGAAAGCGACATGTGTGCCATGCGTTGCGGTGTGGAAGACTTCGCGAGTGCGTCGTCAGCAGGCAAGCTATTGGAGCAGCGGCAATCGCGGCAAGCGAAGGCGCGGCTTGACCAGCAGGTCCTCTGCGCTGAATCAACAAACGCCTGCTTCGGTATATCGAAGTGGGCGTTTGATGTTACTGGGGCTGGAGAAGCCAATTCGTCTCATCGAGCGGAAGCCTTGGCGCCCCGACGTGAAAACGCCCCGATCATTTGACCGGGGCGTTGCTCTCACGCGCTGACGCTTTCGTCAGGAATCACACCGTACGGCGACGACGCGCGATCATTCCTAGTGCTGCAAGCCCCGCGGCCATGAGCGCGTACGTCGAGGGCTCGGGCACGGTAGAGACCGAGCCAGCTTGAGTGGTCGACGTCGTGCAACCCTCCCCACTATTTACCAGCGTTGTTCCGGCAGCGTTGCTATATCCGCACGACCAGCTGGTCGATCCACCTTGCCCGCGCAAGCCAAGCACTGCACCGGTTGGGTTCACCGTTACGTTCGACACGAAGGTGAATAGAAAACGCATCTTGTGGCCGATGTCCGTATTCCAATCACCAGCGCCTGCTCCGGTCGAGAAGATTCCGCCTATACCGTTGCCGATCAGGCCAGCCGCGACGTCGTAGTTCGAGATGCTGCCGAACTGCCCGCCCCCTACGTTGTTGCCAAAGTTCGCCACGACACGTGTCCAATCCGCGGACACGCCCGTAGACGTGATACCGCCCGAGACGACAAGTCCCGTCGGTGCTGCCAAGGCCACGTTCGGAAGCCACACGCCAAATCCCAGAATCGCGGATCCAGCTGGCGACGTGTTATACAAGTCGATGTACAGCTGGTTTGCACCAACACCGTTTTGACCGATTGTCCAATTGAGCGAGTAGGGACCCGCTATTGTGGAAAAACTGGTCTGAGCACTCGCCAGGACTGGCAGAGCGAGCGTCGCGACGGCTGCAAGCGATAAAAAGCGTTTCATAATTCAGAATTTAGAGAGGCGAACGGTGATGTCTTTTCCACCCGTTACTCACCTAGTGTATCAATTGTCATGCCCAAAAGTAGTACAGTGCTCAGTTTTCTGGCTGCGCGGGCACGCC
>JANXUN010000038.1 GCA_025356185.1 Gemmatimonadaceae bacterium | reverse complement strand
TCCCATTTCACCTGCGCCTCGGCCAGCCGTCCGTAGTCGGGCTCCCATGCGTCAAGTGATACGGGACCGGCACTCCACCAACCACGCACGCCGAGCAGCGCTGCGGCATCCGGCAGGACCGTCGGCGACGATTTGTCATTCGTGTGTGACACGTGGTCCGCACTCTCGGCCGAGCCCACAGCGAGCAGCGTGCGCGTGCTGGTGGTTCCGAATAGCGCATCGAGCGTCATGCGAGACACGACCCCATGCGCCGTTGCGAGTCCCCGCGAGTCGATGTCGACGTCCAGCACGTATCGTTCCTCACGCAGTGCGTTCGCGTGTACGCGATACGTGCCCGCTTTCCCATGTGCGGCCGCCGCGAGCAACAACGACGGTACGGCGAACAACGGACGACGGAGGGCGTGCGCCAAACCCTTTGCCACCGACGCGGCGATGCGCAACGACGTGAAGCTCCCGGGCCCTGCACCGCATACCACGCCGCGCAACGCCGTCAGATCGCCGAACGGTTCCAGGATCGCCGTGACTGCAGGGAATATCGCGTCAGTCCTTGACGCGCCCATCACCACATCGGCGCGCGCGATGCACGAGCCTTCATCTGCATGGCTCTGAACCTCAAGCAGCGCGACGCTCCCCGCCGCGGACGACGCTTCGAGCACTAACCACCGTCCCTTCGGCGTTTCCGATTCTTGCGCACCGTTTGCCATGTCGCACAATCTCCCGCGCGAGGCGTGACGGCAAGAGTCAGTTCACTAAGCGACCGCGCGAAGGTGCGACTCGTGGCGCTGCTCGCTCAAGCGCGCCAGCGTACCCGCCGGGTCCGTGCCGTTCTCAGCGATCCGTGCGAAGTCTCCGTCGCGCGCCATCTGTGCGGCCGCGTCCATCATCGACGCGTCAAAGGCCGTTGCGCGATCAGGGAGCATGATCCCGAGTACCTTTTCGACCGGCATCCCCGCGCGATACGGGCGGTCCGCGGTCAGCGCCTCGTACACGTCAGCAATTGCGAGCACGCGTGCCGTAAAATCCAATTGATGGTCGCGAAGCCCCCACGGATAGCCGTTTCCGTCCAACCGTTCGTGGTGATGCGACGACGACGACGCGAAATGCGCAAACGCATCCACCCGCTCGAGAATTTGCCACGTCCAACGCGGGTGCTTTTGGATTTCCGCACGCTCGACTTCAGTCAATCGTCCCGGCTTGTCGAGAATACGATTGGAAACGCCAAGTTTTCCGATGTCATGCAGCAAGCCCGCGCGCAGCACATCGCGTTGCAACGATGGTGATGCGCCAAGCTGGCGTGAAATTCCCAACGCGTACTGCGCGACGTTGGTCGAATGCCGATAGGTGAAGGGTGTCTTCGCATCGATCACCGCAGCGAACGCATAAGCGATGGCATCAAGTCGCTCATCGGTCGCCTGCATCGGCGTGCCTCCTGGCTCCAAGGCGACGACCGCTTGGTCAAGTCGATCGCTATCCGCCAGCGTTGACCACCACGCGGCATCATGTCGCCACGACAGAACACGCTGCACGAGCGTTGGATCGAACCACGTGCCGCTGCGTGCGCGTAGCATCTGCAGCATCGCTTTGAGGCCATGCTCGGTCCAGTAGACCTCAAGCGTTTGTGCGAGCAGCAACACGCGCGACAGGAGCGGAATCTCATCACCCGCCAGTCCAACGGGATGTCCGAGACCGCACCAGTGCTCGTCGACGTGTGCGATCGCTTCCGAACTCGCTGACGGAAATCCCAGTGCCACGGCAATCTGTGCACCACGTTCGCAACGCGCCGCAATGATATCGCGCGTCATCTGCGGTGTGTGGGCCACGCGCAGAAAATGTTTGATGCGTGCAAGCGGATTGCGACCAATCCCGCAGTTGCGTGCTGTGCGCCGCGCCAAATTCCAGCGATCGTGCCAATCAACGAGACGCATGTCGCGCTTGACATGCTGATCATCAGAACCAAACAGCGCGGCCATGCGTGCGGCGTTGCTTGAGCATCCCGCGTCTTTCAGGAGCGCCGCGTAATACAATGCGCCAAGCGTCTCCGCGTCGAGTCCGATTTCCTCGCCCAATCGCATCGCGATCAGTGCGGTGCGGAGCGTATGTCCGGGGCGCTGCCCTTCGGTGAGATCGAGCGCGTACGTGAGCGCAGAAATCACTTCCGCAAAACGCACGGTCCGCGCACGCGGGCCTGGCGCGGCATGCGAAAAACCATTCGAAGACAAAGCGGCCACGGACCGTCGTGATGCGAGGGGATCGATCGCTCAACCGGCGATACCCTCCAGACGCGCACCATGAGGGGCGCGTCACCCTGCTACGTCACGCGAATACTGAGCGCCCGTCGATCCGCATGCGTCGCATCATGCCGCAGCTCAATATCAATCACCCCACTGGGCAATGTGCCGCGCGCGCGATCGGGCCATTCGATCAACAGGATCGACGCGTTGGAGACAATCTCGTCCCACCCTAGCGCAGTGAGTTCAACGGGGCCTTTGAGTCGATACAAATCCACATGCGTGATCGGACCGCTCGTCGAGGCGTAATCGTGGACTAATGCAAACGTCGGACTGGTAACGCTTGCCACATCATGGACGCCCAGCCCGTCGCAGAGCGCGCGCGCCAGCGTCGTTTTTCCGACACCGAGATCGCCAGAGAGTGTGATGATGGAGGGACGCGGCAGCGCGGCCCCAACCGCCCGCCCCCACGCTTCGAGCGACGCCCGATCGGGGGCGCGCGGGGCGCCGCGACCGAACAACTCCGCAAGCGTGGAGGCAGCGTTCACTGCGCGACCTGCGTGTGTATTACGTTCGTCCACGTCGCCCGCCGCGCCGAGGTGGTGGTGCAGATCCCGGAGCGGATCCTGGTGGTCGCCGCGCCGCCGCGCTCTCGCCTCGTGCTTGTTGCGGCTTCTCGCCCAACGCCGTTCGCACTTCAAACAGTTGATCACGCAATCGCGCGGCAGCTTCGAAGTCGAGCGCCGTCGCGGCCTCGCGCATCGCGCCTTCGAGCTCCTGCACGAGTGTGAGCAGATCCTCGCGCGACCGCGCGGTGCGTTCACCGCCAACCGCTCGCGTTGCGGGCAGCTGACCCTCTGCGTGCTCCATGCGCGCATCGGCGACACGCGTAATGAAACGCACCTCGTCGATGCTCTTCACGACGCCGTGCGGCGTGATACCGTGTAGCGTATTGTGATCGCGTTGAATCGCGCGCCGTCGATCGGTTTCATCCATCGCGCGCTGCATCGACCCGGTGATGCGATCGGCGTACAGGACCGCCATGCCGTTCATGTGGCGCGCCGCGCGACCGATAGTTTGAATGAGCGATCGGTCGCTGCGCAAAAATCCTTCTTGATCGGCGTCGAGGATCGCGACGAGGGACACTTCCGGCATGTCGAGTCCCTCGCGCAACAGATTGATGCCGACCAGCACATCGAAGTCGCCAAGTCGTAAGCCGCGAATGATTTCAACGCGCTCGATCGCATCGATGTCCGAGTGCATGTAGCGCACCCGCACGCCGACTTGTTGTAAATAGTCGGTGAGATCTTCCGACATGCGCTTGGTGAGCGTCGTGACGAGCACGCGCTCGCCTTTGCGCTCACGAAGACGGATCTCGTTGAGCAAGTCGTCCACCTGACCCTTTACCGGACGAATCTCGATGGTTGGATCAATGAGTCCTGTTGGGCGAATCACCTGCTCCACCACCACGCCGTCAGACAGCTGCAACTCCAACTCCCCCGGCGTCGCGGACACGTTAATCAGTCTCGGCGCAAGCTGCATAAACTCTTCGAACACCAGCGGTCGATTGTCCAGCGCACTCGGCAACCGAAAACCGTAGTCTACAAGCGTGAGTTTGCGCGCACGATCGCCATTGTACATGCCGCGAACTTGCGGCAACGTGACATGCGATTCATCGACAACAACGAGATAGTCATCGGGGAAGTAGTCCAGTAAGCACGCGGGTCGCTCGCCCGCGAGGCGCCCGCTAATGTGTCGCGAGTAATTCTCAATGCCCGCGCACGTGCCAATTTCTGCAAGCATCTCCAAGTCAAATTGCGTGCGTTGTTCGAGGCGTTGCGCTTCGAGCAGTTTGTTCGTTGCGCGCAGCTCTAGCAATCGCTCTTCGAGCTCGGCGCGAATCGCGATCGATGCGCGCTCGATGGTAGGACGATTTGTAATAAAGTGTTTGGCGGGATATACGGCCGTTCGATCCAGCGTCGCGATCGTGTCGCCAGTGAGCGGATCAATTTTGGAAACGCGCTCGATTTCATCGCCCCACAGTTCGATGCGCACGGCTTGCTCTTCGTATGCCGGAAAAATCTCAACGGTATCGCCGCGCACGCGAAACGTGCCGCGATCGAACGCCACATCGTTGCGCTGATATTGAATACCGACGAGCGCGCGCAAAATGTCATCGCGTGGAATCGTTTGCCCGCGGTGCAGTGACACCATGCGCTCGCGATAGGACACTGGATCTCCCAACCCGTAAATCGCCGACACCGTGCTCACGATCACGACGTCATCGCGTTCCATCAACGACGACGTGGCGCGCAATCGCAGCCGATCGATGTCTTCGTTAATGCTGGCGTCTTTCTCGATGTACGTATCGCTCGACGGCACGTAGGCTTCGGGCTGATAGTAATCGTAGTACGAGATGAAATACTCGACGGCGTTATTCGGGAAAAAGCTTTTGAGTTCACCGTATAACTGCGCCGCCAGCGTTTTGTTGTGCGATAGCACGAGTGTGGGCTTTCCCCACTGCGCGATCACGTTGGCGATGGTCATTGTTTTGCCAGAACCCGTGACCCCGAGCAGCGTTTGGAATCGATCACCGCGCTCAAGTCCGCTACTGAGTTCGACAATGGCGCGCGGCTGATCGCCAGCGGGCTCGAAGGGACTCTGGATAAGAAAGTTCGCAGGCATAGCCATTAATATAGCACGATTATCGGCTTTTGTTCGGGATTACTCCTCCGATGTGATTTTTTCGCGACGGCTAATGGCGCCGATTCCCTTCACGCGCCGCGCGGCTTTCACGATGCGTTCGAGGTGCGCCAAGTTTTCGACCTCCACCACCGCGGATCCACTGACGCGGCCGTCGGTCGTTTTGAGCTCGAGACTTTTGATGTCAGTGCCAGTGGCACTGACCGCGGCCGCGACGTCGGCGTAGAGACCGCGACGGTCAATGCCTTCGAGCGCCAAACGCACGATGAATCGTTCGCCCTCCATCTCGTGCCAGTCGATGTCGAGCCGGCGCTCTGGCTCGTGGGCCAGCAGCAGGAGATTCGGACAATCACCGCGGTGAATGCTGACGCCGCGTCCGCGCGTGACGTAGCCCACGACATTGTCACCGGGCACCGGCTGACAACACTGTGAGTAGCGCACGAGCAATCCATCGGCGCCCTGAATGCGAATGCCTTTCCCCGTGCCGCGAACGCGATCAACGATGCGTTCAATCGTACTCGGACGTACCGGTGCTTCGGGCGATGTATCGAGATCGGGGTGTACGGTCTTGAGCACCTGCAGGACATGTACGTCACCGGCGCCGATCGAGGCAATTAAATGCGTCGCATCTTTCAGCTTGAGCGCTTTGGCGACGGGCAGCAGTGCCGCGTCATCCAGCTTTGGCAATCGCCGGCGACGCAGCTCGCGATCAAGAATTTCCCGCCCCAGTCGCATCGCCGATGAGCGCTCTTCGAGGCGCAGCATCTGCCGAATTTTGTGCCGCGCACGCCCCGTGCGCACATGCGCCAACCAATCCCGACTCGGCTTCGCGTTCGGATTGGTGAGGATCTCGACCGTTTCCGAATTCTTGAGTTCGCGCGACAGCGGCGCGATGCGACCATTGATCTTGGCGCCCGCACATCGCGCACCAACCTGCGTGTGTACCGCAAACGCGAAATCGAGCGGTGTCGCACCCTTGGGCAACTGAATCACGTCGCCCGTTGGAGTGAATACAAAGATTTCGTCCTGATACAAATCGAGTTTTAAGAACTCGAGAAACTCTCCAGGTGTTTCGGCATCAAGTTGCAGCTCCAGCACCTGACGAAACCACGCCAAATGCTTGTCGAGCTCATCAGCATTTTTGTTGGCTTCCTTGTACAACCAATGTGCGGCAATGCCAAAGTCTGCCGTGCGATGCATGTCGCGCGTGCGAATCTGAATCTCAAACAGCTGTCGACCTGGACCAAACACCGTGGTGTGCAGCGACTGATAGCCGTTGGACTTGGGCTGCGCGATGTAATCTTTGATGCGCTCTTGTACCGGCGTCCAGCCGTCGTGAATCACTCCTAACGCGTGGTAGCACTCCAACACGTTGGGCACGATGACGCGAATCGCGAGCAGATCATAGATGTCTTCGTAAGGACGATCGCGCTGCTGCATCTTTTTGTAGATCGACCACAAATGCTTTGGTCGACCGGTGACGTCGACATCGGCAATGCCGGCATCCGCCAGTCGCTTCTCGAGCGGCTCCTTGAGTTGCGAAATCAGCATCTCGCGCTCACCGCGTTTGGCAGCCACTAACTTCGCGAGCGTTTTGTAGCCTTCCGGCTCAAGATGCTTGAACGCCAAGTCCTCAAGTTCCCACCGCATTTTGGCCATACCAAAGCGGTGTGCGAGCGGCGCATAGAGATCGCGCGTTTCTTGCGCGATCCGACGGCGCTTTTCGGGCGCAAGGAAATCGAGCGTTCGCATGTTGTGCAGCCGATCGGCAAGCTTGATCAAGATGACGCGCGCATCTTTCGCGATCGACAACAGCAACTTGCGATAATTCTCGACCTGCCGCTCTTCGCGCGACGACAGCGGAAGGTTCGCGATCTTCGTCAGCCCGTCGACAATTTGCGCCACTTCGGGGCCGAACTCGCGCTTCACATCGTCAATCGTGACGTCGGTATCTTCGACCACATCGTGCAGCAAACCGCACGTCACCGTCGTGGTATCTAACTGCAAGTCGGCAAGGATGCGTGCGACTTCAACACAGTGCGACACGTAGGGCTCGCCCGAGTGGCGCACCTGCCCCGCGTGCGCGACATCCGAGAACCGATAGGCGCGGACAAGCAGCTCATGATCGAGCCGTTCGTACGAGCTGTCAGCGCTCGGTCCAAATCCCGGAATTGCCTCGTGCAGCGATATCGTCGTCACAACAGCCCAGCCTCCGCGAAACTCACGTAACGGCCGCGACCAATAATCACATGGTCGTGTACCGGGATATCAAGCAAACGCCCAGCGGCCACCATTTGCTCCGTCACTACACGATCTTCCTTCGACGGCGTGGGATCGCCGCTCGGATGGTTGTGCACCAAAATCACTGCCGCCGCTCGTTCAGCAATCGCCTCGCGAAACACCTCGCGCGGATGAACGAGCGACGAATTCAACAAACCTCGCGTGACCAACACGTCGCGCTCCAGACGATGCTGCGCATCGAGGACCGCAACATGAAACTCTTCAACCGGTAGCTCTTGCAGTCGTGGTGCAAACACGGCCGCAACATCCCTGGGCCCACGGAGTGGTACACCAGCGTCCCGCGCCTCGCTCGAAAGTCGTCGCCCCAACTCCAATGCCGCGTGTATTGCGGTCGCCCGTGCATCACCCACGCCACGTATGCTCGTCAAGGACGCAACCGGCATCGCCGCGAGCCGACCCAACGATCCGCCAACCGATTCCAACACCGTCTGCGCACACAGCAGCGCCGAGGTTCCCGTGCCACCGCTGCCGATGATCACCGCGACAAGCTCCGTCGTGCTGAGCGCCTGTGCACCAAGCGCACGCAGTCGTTCGCGCGGGCGCTCCGTGTGCGGCATCTCTCGAATAGTTAGCGCGCGCTGCGGAGACTGGCTAGTCGAAAACATCACAAAAATGCTCCTAATGCAGCAATGTTGAGGATTCACCTGTACGTATGGCCTGAACAAACGCCCACGGCAGGGGCGCGCCCGGATGGCGTGCTGTGCATGATGCGCGCCAGTCGCCACGGTATTTGTACCGACTCTTGGCGTGCCCAATCATTTTGACGCGCCCGCCTCGACGAGTCGACGAACGCACGAAAGGCCGACGAACAGCGCCGGCCCTTCGATCACGTCCACTGTCGCAAGATGCTGCTACAAGCCGCCACCACGCGGTTTGGCGGTGCGGCTGTCACCGCCGCCGCCGCTCGACGAACTCCCGCTCGACGAACTCCCGCTAGACGAGCCGCTGCTTGAGGAGCTCGAGCTTCCCGAGCTCGAACTTCCACGGCTGGTCGGGACGTAACGGTCGCCCGAGGACGACGACGAACCCGACGACGATCCGCGCGTGTACCCTTGGCCGTAGACGGCGCTGCCTCGCGTCTGGGACGCCGGAGTGCCAACGACGATCACGACCGGTCCGCCGTTCGAGTATCCGGGACCATAGTAGGGATAGCCGTATCCGCCGTAGCCGCCATACCCGTATCCATAACCATACCGCGACAGGCCACCGTATAGGCCGTACGGGTCGTACCCATAGCCTGTCCATCCGTAGTAGCGATCGACGCCATACAACCAGCCGAGTCCAAGCGCGCCGCCACAATAGTCCATCGTCGCACCGCAGCCACGTGGAATTGCGTTTGCTGCAACACCACCGTTTCTATTGGCGTTCGCGCCGCCGCGTTGGGCCGAGTTGGCGTCGTCGCGCTTGAGCGAAAATGCCTGCGGATTCGACACAGCGACAATCATATCGATCACGCGCGAGGGCATGCCGCGATCAGCAAGGCGAACAAGATCTTTCCCGCTTACTTCGAACGCTTGGTCGCGATCGATAATCCACGCCTCGGCAACCGATGCTTCGACCGACTTCGATGCTTCCAGCACATCATCGAGCGCGACCGGTGCACCTGCAGCAGCACGCACAGATGGTGTGCCAAAGAGTACCACTGGTGCACCCACACGCGTCCACTGTCCACTTGCCGAACGCGCGAATTCTGCGTTTGCAACGCGGTGCATACCGGTCGCACAGGTGTAGTCAGAAACCACGGAGCGTCGCGACGAGTCTATGGAGACCTGTACCGACTCACTTCCGACACAACCGTCGCGCGGCGGCGAAATGCGCGTGCCGTCGCGATCGAGCATCGGTCGCTCAACGATGGCACCGTTTGCGATGCCATCAAGTGCAATGCCGCTATCGTGAAAGTGCGCGACGTAGGTGGTGACGTTGCCATTCACCGCGACACTTTGTGCTTGCACCCACTCGCCGTCGGCACTCAGTGACATGATCCCTGACTCTTTGCGTGTAACGCCCTGACCGCAGGTGAATGTGCCGCGCAAATAAAGTCGCCGACCGTCGCCGCTCCACGTCGCCGTCTCCGTGCCACTGCACTCGCCAACAGTTTTTGTGGTCGGTTGCGCGGGCTCTATGGTCGTGCGTTCCGTGATTCGACCGCCAGAAAAGTTTACGACATCAACGCTGGTCGGCGTCGACCCCGGCACGACGCACAGTGTCGTTTCAGTTGGCGCGGTCGCCATTTCCGGCGTGCGAGGCGCGATGGGCATGACTGACGTCGTTGGCCTCCAGCATCCAAGCCACGGCTGCCAACGGGATTCGTGCACGGTGGCCGTCGCTTGAGCCATCACGATCGACGCGGAGCCGACGACGAACGCGAGCGATGTCACGAATGGACGAACGCGTCGCGCGATTGCGTTTGAGACGAGTCGCATGGTCGTGCTCAGAAGCGAAGGTGAAGCCCGGCCGTCATCGACAAGCCGGACAAGTTAATGTTTCCAAAACCTTGAAAGTTTGAGCTCAGTTTGGCGCTCGACTGCTCGTATCGCGCTTCGGTAACCAAGTCCATGTTCGACGCGAAGGAATAGTTCACGCCGCCCGCAGCGTACGCCATCGCTGCCCATCCGTCAGAATCCAACGTGGTGTTGAACACATCGTTGGTTTTGAAATCGATAAAGTCGCCCGACTGCCGGAAGAAGTAGTACATCCCGCCACCGCCCGCCGCGACATAGGGAGTCAGCTTTGACGGCACCCACGCGAATCGCCCGACTGAGCGACCCGGATTCGTCAAATAGGCTTTCACACCGACGGTGACTGGAGCGCGACGCAGCGACGTGTGCTGTTGAATCTCTTTGTCATTGTTATCGACAAAGTCGCGATACGACGACGGCGAGTTTCTCGCGCTGAGCGCGGTGCCGAACTGCAACGCAAGGCGACGCGTGAGCATCACATCCAGATCGATGGCGCCGCTGAAGCCGAGATAATCGACCCGGTCGACGGTGAGCAACTTTGACGTAAAATCATAAATTCGGCCCGTCGCCATGGGTTGCGCAGCACCAAGTCGAACCGAGAGCGATACCTTCGGCGTATGAAACATGTAGCCGTCCCCGCCGCCCTCCTGCGCCGCTGCGACTAGGGGCGAAGCGCCGAGTGCCGCAGACAGCGCGGCAGTCGCGAACCAATGTTGACGAAACCATTGTTGCGGTCGGGAACGTCGAAGCATGAGGAATACTCCAGCGCACGAAGTTGAGTACAATCGGTGATTGATCGGTACAGCTGTACCAAACATGCACGAATCTAAAAAATGCGCAAGGGGCTACAGGTTCGCCCCGTGGCATTTTTTGAACTTCTTCCCCGACCCGCATGGACACGCGTTGTTTCTCGGCGTGTTTCCCCAACCGCTTGGGAGTGAGCCGCCGCCGACATCGAGTGAACGAATTGTTCCTGCGCCTACGACTCCTGGCGTCCCCAGGACCACCGGTCGCGCCGTCGGTGCCGACGCCGTGGCGACCGCGACGTCTCCTGCACTTTCGGTCTCGGGAATCACATCTTCCATGATTCCCATCGCGTTAAACCTGCGAAGAGGACGCACGTCGATTGGTGCGGGTGGCTGAAAAGTCTCGACCGGTGCCTGATCGTACACCAACTGCGCTTTCAGGAAACGCTCCGTAAACGTGTTCGCGAGATCGTGCATCAGATCGACGAACATGCCGTACGCGTCTTGTTTGTATTCGACAAGCGGGTCTTTCTGACCCCACGAGCGATAGTGAATCGACGCGCGCAACTGATCGAGATCATACAAATGATCTTTCCACTTTTCGTCGAGCACGTTGAGCATCACGAGCGCAAGCAGCCGATCGGCAAAACCCGCGCCTGATTCGTCGGTGACGGCGTTCAGACTTTCCAACTTGTGGTCGAACGCGATGTGCGCGGCGGAAACGGCGTGACCGACAGCAATTTCTTCGGTCGCCGGCTTGAGTTCGTACCCAAACTCGGGCACCTGCACCATGTAGTGCATCAGAAGGTCTTGCTGCACGTACTCAAAATCCCACTCCTCAGGACGATCGAACGTCGCAAGCGCTTGTTCAACGCGACGCTGCACACCGCGGTCGATCATCTTGAGTGCTTCGGCTTTGAGCTCTTCTCCGCCATCAAGAGCGAACGCACGCAGCGAATAGATCACTTCGCGCTGCTGGTTCATCACATCATCGTATTCGAGCAGCCGTTTACGCGACTGAAAGTTTTGCAACTCGACGCGCTTTTGCGCCTGCTCGATACTGCGCGTGATGAGCGGATGCGTAAGCACTTCTCCGTCTTGCGCGCCCATGCGATCCATGAGCTTGGCGATGCGCTCCGAACCAAACAACCGCATCAAATCATCTTCGAGCGACAAGAAGAACTGCGAGGCGCCGGGATCGCCCTGACGACCGGCGCGAC
>JANXUN010000037.1 GCA_025356185.1 Gemmatimonadaceae bacterium | reverse complement strand
GTGTGAATCCGGGATTGCGAACCTGCACATCGCTGAGCAGCCACTCTTCAGTGACGAGCATTGTGCCCTCGCCGTCGGTTTCGATACCGCCGCCCTCGAGCACCAACCGACCGCCGGTATCGTGACGCATCGCGCACACGCGTTCGCACTGGGTGATGTTGGCGATCGCTTCGGGCACCTGCACATCAAGCGCGTAGTTGTCGTACTTCGCCCACGCGTTGAAGCCCCAATGGACAAGCGAAAGCGAACCGTTCGCGTTGTGCACGGCAGTCGGCCCGCTATCGCGCAACCAGACACGATCGGTCGGTTGCAGGTGCAGTCGAAACGCACGCTCATGCACACCGTGCATCGCCAGCGCGTGGCGCGCATGTTCACGAACGTCGTCGTTCTGGCACAAAATTTCTACGCGCTCGGACGGCGCGAGCGCCCGCACGATTTCCGCGTACACCCACGGAATGGGTGCGAGCTTTCCCGGCCAATCCGGTTCGTGATGCGGCCATGCAATCCACGTCGCGTCGTGCAGTTCCCATTCCGCGGGCATACGAACGGACATGTGTTACGCGTCCCCGAGCCAGCGTTCGGTAATCGGGCCGTACGCATCGATACGTCGATCACGCAAGAAGGGCCAGTTGCGCCGTGTTTCTTCGATGAGCGACAGATCACACGCCGCCGTCACCACTGCGGGCTTCGTGTCGCCCTGCGCGAGATAGCGCCCGAAGGGATCGCAAATAAACGACTGTCCAAAAAACTCCAGTCCGTCGGTACCCGCTTCGGCTTCAAATCCCACGCGATTGGGCGACGCGACAAACACGCCATTCGCAATCGCATGCGCACGTTGCGCAGTGCGCCACGCGTCCACCTGTGCGTCTCCAAACGCTGCTTTTTCTGACGGATGCCAACCGATCGCCGTCGGATAAAACAAAATCTGTGCGCCGAGCAGCGCGGTAATACGCGCGGCTTCGGGATACCACTGATCCCAGCAAATCAACACACCGATGTCTGCAAACTTCGTGCGCCACATGCGAAAGCCGTTGATGCCCGGATGTGTACTCTCGCGCCGATCAGGCGCGACATCACCCGGTGCGAAGTAGTACTTCTCTTCGAACAACGGATCGTGCGGAATGTGCATTTTTCGATACGTGCCAAGTATCGACCCGTCGGCGTCGATGACCGCCGCAGAGTTTCGATACACCCCTGCGGCCTGTCGCTCATAGTATGGAACGATCAGCACAACGCCCAGGGACTGTGCGAGCGCTTGCATCGTCGTCACCACCAGCCCGTCGGCAGGCTCGGCGAGCGCTAACCGCTCCGGACGGATGATTTTGCAAAAGTATGGCGCATGGAAGAGCTCTTGCAGACAAATAATCTGCGAACCCCGTGCGGCTGCTTCGCGCACGCGCGAGACGGCGTGTGCCAGCGTGGAAGCACGATCGTCAGTCGCCGTGTCTTGAATGATGCCAACGGTGACGATGCGAGAGTCAAGGTGCGAGGACATACCGAAAGGTCATCGGTTGACGACTGTCGCGCTATCCGTCGGGTGTATGATTGCCGACCGCGCGTGCGGCGTTTAGGGCTTGACGCGCTTGGTCGCGGTGCGACGTGGACGGGCCTGCTGCACGTTCAGCAGCGGTTGCAGGAAGCCCACGAGCATGCGTTTGAGATCGTCGAGCAAGGGCTTCTTGTCGGCTGCAGGCGCGCGGCTGCGGCGTGCCAAGATCGATTGCCCGACCGATGCGCAGATGAGCGCGGCGCGTCGTCGATCACGCGCAGGCAGTTTGGGATTGCGCGATCCGAATAGCACGTCCAGCCGATCGACGAATGAATCAAATAGTTGTCCGCGCAGACGTACGGGCGCCGATCGCGTGTCGTCTGCGGGACCTTCGATGGTGGCGAACACGCGTCGAAACGCAGGATTTCGATCGTGAAACTCGGCAAGCGGATTGACGATACGATCGATCAATCGCTCGAGCGCCATTCCGTGCGGATCCATGGGAAATGCTCGTTCATGAATCGCGCGCATTTCATCGGCGTAACGCAGTGCAAGCGCTGCTAACACCGCATCGCGGTTCGGAAAGAATTGATACAGCGAACCTTTGGCGGTGCGCGCACGAATCGCAATCGCTTCGGCGGTGGCGGCGTCGATTCCATGCTCGGCGATGACGTCGGCTGCGGCATCGAGCAGCAATTCGACACGCTTTTGTCCGCGCGATTGACGGGGGCGACGTCGGAATGCGTCGTCGGTCTCGACATCGGTTATCGCTGCTGCGGGAGTCGCTGCCTCATCGGTCATCGGTCGATCAGGATGGCGACGATGTCCATCACGTTGGTGCCGGTTGGTCCGGTGCGCAGCAGTGCGTTGGCCGCGTCGAGCGAAAACCACGAGCGTCCCGTAGCGAGATCGCGCTCGGGGCGCCGGTTTCCAAAACGTCGCGCGTCAATCGCCGTTGCGCCATCGACAATGGCGCCGGCGGCATCTGTCGGACCATCCCGACCGTCGGTGCCCGCCGCGAGTACGGTGACTCTCCACACGGCGTCATCGACGCGTACCACCGATTCCAATCGCAACGCGGCGGCGAGCGCGAGCGCTTGCATGCGCCCGCCCTTCATCGGCTCGTCAAGGGTGCCGTCGGCTTCGTCTTCTTCGAGCGCGCGCGCGAAGACGGCGCGTAAATGCACTACGGGTTCTCCGCCTGCGACGTACACAGCGCGCCGGTCGCGCGGCAGGTCAGCGGCAAGCTGTAATGCACGCTCAGCAAGCGCGTCGCCAAGATCGGCGGCTTCGCCTTCGATCGGCGTATCGTCGATGTATATGTGATCGAAATCGGCCGCCTGCGCCGCGCGCGCGAATGCGTGCACTGCATCGCGATTGCGCGCGACGTATTGATAGGAGACGATTGCAAATGCGGGATGCGATGCAGTCGCGACCGTCGGCGGAGCTCCAGCACCTTCGACGGCAAGAAACTGTCCGATCTCGCGCTCGAGGCTGCCGCGCAGTGCGTGCGCATCGAGCATGGCGTAGAACGACGTATCATCGAACGGTTCGGGAGAGCATGGTCCAGAGCCGATCACCGACGGGTCATCGCCGATCACGTCAGAAATCGCGAACACTGCGATCTGTGCGGCTCCTCGCGCATGCAATGCCACAGCAAGACGTCCGCCGCCCCACCGCAGTACGCGTCTGCGAATTGCGTTCATTTCATGAATCGCGAGTCCGGACTCGAGCAATGTTTGCGCGAGATTTGCCAGATGTGCCTGCGCGCGACCGACATCGCCAACCTGTTGGGAGAATGCCGCGAGCGGTGCAGCGGTGAGCGCCGTCGTGCCACCAGACAACAGCACGAGCACCACGTCGTTGGGCATGACCTGTCGCACGGCGTCGCCGATCGCGTCGGCCGCATCGAGCGAGGCGGGGCCGGGGATGGGATGATCGCCGATGCGGAGCAAGATGGACAGCGGTAGCGCGCCGAGTGTGCCAAGCTCACGCGCCGAAGGTTGATGCGACGTGACGATCAAACCTGAGACAACGTGCCGTTGTTGTGTCGCGAGTGCATCGAGTGCGCCGGATAACATCGCTGGCGCGGCTTTACCAACTGCGATGCAGTGAATGCGCGTGTGGTCGCTCGCACGGTTCTGTGCCTGTTCGCGAAGCCACCCGGCAACCGCATCACGTGTGCGTGGAAACGGCGCCGCGCCCTCAACCGCCGCCTGATGCAAGGCGATGGCGAGGGCGCGGCGGGCGGTGGCGTGTTGGGC
>JANXUN010000020.1 GCA_025356185.1 Gemmatimonadaceae bacterium | reverse complement strand
CGAGGAAGGACGCAAGTTGGACTCGCGCCGTCTAGATTGCATTCGCGACGACGACGTGCTCATGGTGAAGTGGCTGCGGGCTTAGTCGGTCGCGGCGTTCGGCATTCGGCCGTCGGAAGCCGAGTAGCAATCCCGCGGCTCACTGTTCGCGCGCCGTGCGCCTGTCGGCGCCGGCGATGCGCTCACAGAAATCCGCGTGGATTGCCACTCGGCTCCCGACTTGGGCCACGCTGACTGAAGTGCCACGGTTGCTGAAGCGCGGGAGTTGAGCATGCGTGAGCGAGGCAGCACTCGAAGCGGCGCATATCGCCTACGCACCGACACCGAGATCTCAGGGCCGGAGGTCAGGTCCTCCGACAGCGGCTTTCTGTGAGCGCACGCCGACGCCTTTAGGCGCACGGCGCGCGAGCAGTGAGCCGCAAAGGAGGATCCTGCCTTCGGCCCGGCCGAATGCCGAATGCCGCATGCCGAGCGTCGAACTACGCGATCGCTACCCGCGCGCCGCGATGGTTTTGATTGCGCGCGCCATTTTATCGGCGTCGGCAACAGAGTTGTACAACGCCGGCGTGACGCGCACACAGTCTCCTTTGGCGAGACCTGTGCGCCAAAAGGTGAAGAGACCGAACTCGTCGAGCAGTGCTTTGGTGATTGCCTGATTTGGTTCGCGCGTGTTGCGACCGTGCAAACGGAATGAACTGATCGCGCAAACGAGTGCAGGATCGTCTGGTGTGAGCACATCAACGCCAGGAACGGTGCGCACGGCTTTCACCCACCGATCGCGCAGATAGCGCAGTCGTGCCGACTTGTTCTGCACGCCGATTGTCGCCTGAAAATCGAGCGCGTCGGGGATCGTCATCACGATCGCAAAATTTGAGGTGCCCGTGTGCAGACGGCTGTCGATGCTGGAGATCGGCGCGCTTTCGTCGGCGTGCATGCGATCGATTTTGTCGAGCTTGGATTCGCGAATGTACATCGCACCGGCACCAACGGGCGCGCCAATCCACTTATGCAAATTAAGTCCAACAAAATCGCAATCCATATCGGCGAGCGACAACGACAGCTGGCCGAATGAATGTGCCGCATCAACAACCACGTCCACGTTACGCGCATGCGCGAGCGCGGCGATTTCTTTGACGGGAAGAATCAAACCCGTTTTGTTGTTGCAGTGCGTAAGCAACAACAGCTTCGTGCGCGGATTTGCCTTGAGCGCCGCGTCGTACATCGCGAGAATATTCTCACGCGTCGCCGGTTCGGGAATTTCAATCTTCGCGACCGTTGCACCCGTTTGCTGCGCGAGCGAATTCATCGCCCACTGCATCGCGTTGTAGTCCAGGTCGGCGTACATCACCGTGTCGCCACTCTTCGCGCCATTGTACTGCGTGATGAGCGCTTGCAATGCCTCGGTCGCACCACGCGACAACACCAACTCCGTTGGTTTGGCACCGACGAATGCGGCAACCTTTTCGCGCACCGCTGTTATCAGTGCGGGATACTCGCGTCGCGCAAAAAATGAACTGTCACGGTTCGCGACATCGATGTGACGATGATACGCAGCCAACACGGGCATCGACATCATGCCAAAGAATCCCGCTTCCATGTTGGTGACCGCAGGCTTCACCTGATAGCGTGCCGCGACGCGTTTCCAGAATGCCTCGTCGCTCGCCAACACTTCGGGCGAGACATCTGGGCGATCGAGCGGCGGAAACTCCCCGTGCGCATCATGCGCTGGCGCACTCAACGCGGAAGCGCTTAAGGCTGACGCACTGCGCGCGTTGAGCGCACCGGCACCCACCGACGCGGCACTCAACAGCGCGGCGTCTTTCATGAACGTTCGACGTGTTGGCATGACTGTGAGTGTACTGTATCGTTCGGCACTCGGCCACCACTGAAAACGCCTTGCCGACCGACTGCAACCCGATGTCAGCGATGACAAATAACGAGACGCGACTCCGTGAGTTTTTCGAGCGCGTCTGGAATACCGGTGATGTTGACGCCGTCGACGAGTTTCTCGGCGAGCGTTACACGATCTTTAGCGATCCCGGCGATCCGTGGGACGGACACACGCTTGATCGCGCCGGCTTTAAGCAACGCCTCGCGGTA
>JANXUN010000014.1 GCA_025356185.1 Gemmatimonadaceae bacterium | reverse complement strand
CTGTGAGCGCACGCCGGCGGCCTTTGGCCGCACGGCGCGCGAGCAGTGAGCAGCCCGGAGTGATCCCCATCGTCCGTTCGCCGCATGACGCGACGAACCGACAACGCTACGCGACCGCCGCGATCTCCTCGGCGTCGTCGGGGGACTTCACGTCCCACTCGTTACCACACTTGAGGCACTTGCGGTAGTGTCCGCGGGTTTTGTTGCTCTTGGCTTCGGCGCCCATGTACCCACAGTCGGGACACGGCTCAAGGACCGGTTTATCCCAGACCACAAAATCGCAGTTCGGATAATTCTCGCAGCCATAAAACGCCTTGCCACGCTTCTTGCTGCGACGTTCGGCGATCTCGCCGCCGTCTTTCGGACACATGACACCCGTCGGCATCGAACGCGTGCCGCGACACTTGGGAAATTTGCTGCATCCCAAGAAATCGCCGCTGCGGCCATGACGAATGACCATCTGCGCACCACACTCCTGACAGATGTACTTGGTCAGCTCAGCCGGCTTTTTCTCGCCCTTAATGGGGCGTGTGTACGTGCACCCCTTCGGATGCAATTCGCAGGCGATGAACGGACCAAAGAAACCGCCCTTTGCTACGAGGCGACTCTCGATTCCGCGTTCCGTCTTGCACACAGGACAGCGTTCAGTCTCGAGCGCCGACAAATCGTACGCCTCGCCGATTAGCGCGTCGAGATCATTGTCATTGAGCGTGGCCTGAAACGGCGTCCAGAAATCACCGATGGCGCGTGCCCAGCCAATCTCGCCTTCAGCGATTTTGTCGAGCTCCTCTTCCATCTGCGCCGTGAAACGCACGTTGAAGATGTCGGGGAATTTTTTCACCATCACTTTCTCGACCGTTTCGCCGAGTGGTGTTGGGAAGAATCGACGTTGCACGTTTTCCATGTAGCGGCGATCGGTAAGCACCGAAATAATCGACGCGTACGTGGACGGGCGACCGATACCTAAGCGTTCGAGCTCTTTCACGAGCGACGCTTCGGAGTAACGCGGCGGCGGTTCGGTGAAGTGTTGCGACGGCAGAATGTCCTTCACTGCAACATGTTCGTGCAGTTCAAGGAACGGCAGCGCCTGTTCATCTTCGAGCGCCTTGCTGTCGCCCTCTTCGCGCGCTTCGCGATAGAGCTTGAGGAAGCCGTCAAATTTGATAACGGAACCCGTGGCGCGGAACAGATATTTGCGCGCGCCCGCATCGATATCGAAGTCGACTGTGGTCGTATCGAATACGGCCGACGACATCTGCGACGCCATAAACCGCTTCCAAATCAGTTCGTACAGTTTGAACTGATCGGCGGTAAGATACTTTTGCACGCGCTCCGGACTGCGCGTCGGATCGGTTGGACGCACGCCTTCGTGCGCGTCTTGCGCGTTGGCTTTGCCGCTGGGATACAGTTGCGCCGTAGCGGCGAGATACGTCTCGCCATGCTCAGCGCGCAACCAATCGCGCGCGGCCGTCGCAGATTCTTCCGACACGCGTGAGGAATCGGTACGCATGTACGTGATGAGACCCGCGGCGCCGTCCTCGCCACCGACATCAATACCTTCGTACAGATCTTGCGCTAGGCGCATCGTGCGCTTGGAACCAAATCCCAACTTCTTTGCAGCTTCTTGCTGCAGCGTGGAGGTGGTGAATGGTGCCGCAGGATTCTTGCGACGTTCCCGACGTTTGACTTCGGTAACGATGAATTCTTTGCGACCTTTGAGATCAGCAAGAATTTTGTCTGCTTCTGGTCCGTTCGGAATTTCAGGCTTTTTGCCGTCGACCTGATGCAGTTTGGCGGTGAATGCTTGCGCGCCCTTTTGCAAATCTGCGGCGATCGTCCAATACTCGACTGGCGTGAACGCGCGAATCTCCCGCTCACGCTCGACGATGATGCGCAACGCAACCGTTTGCACGCGCCCTGCAGACAGTCCTTTCTTGACCGTTTTCCAGAGCACGGGACTGGCTTTGTATCCGACGAGGCGATCCAGCACGCGTCGCGCTTGTTGCGCTTCAACTTTCTTAATGTCGATGTCGATGGGATTGGCCATCGACTCCAACACTTTTTCCTTGGTAATTTCGCGGAACAACACGCGACGAATCGGCGCCGTTACCGCGTGGCGCTTGGGCTGCGTGAAGTACTGCTCAACGTGCCAGCCGATTGCCTCACCTTCGCGGTCATCGTCGGTCGCGATAATGATCTCGCGAGCACCCTTCGCGATCTTTTTCAGATCGGTGAGAATGTCTTCTTTGCCTTCGATGGTGACGTAGTCGGGTGCGAACCCGTGCTCGATATCAATGCCCAACTTTTTTGCAGGGAGATCGCGGACATGTCCCACCGTGGCGCGCACGGTAAATCCGCGTCCCAAATACTTGCCGATGTTTTTCGCTTTCGTCGGCGATTCGACAATCACCAATGACGTGCCACCGGCTAGCGGTGGCCCATCGTCCTGCTCGACGTCGACAGGCGCCACACGTGAACGAGCACGCGTCGCCGCCGCTTTTTTCGCAGCAGTTTTCGCCGTCGATTTTTTCGTCGACCTGAGCGCCGCCGTTACTGCTTTGATTGCGGCAGGCGAGACGGCTGTAGACGGCGCACTCGTTTTCGCCGCCTTCTTTGCAGGCGGTTTCGCGGCGGACTTCGCGGCGGCCTTTTTGACAGGCGCACGTTTCTTGGTGGTGCTCGCGACCTTCTTCGTTGTCATCAGTTCAGTGTACCTGCGTGCGATCGCCACCCGTCGACGAATCATCAAATCCACCTTCGTCCGCGAGAGCGCGGATTTCCGGCAACCCAATTCGTCCGTCAACGTGCGTCAGCGCTCGCTCGACTAACTGCTCAAAATCGTGAAGGCTCACCGCGCCGGATCCCCCTAGCATCACCAGGTATCCCCAAGCCTCGGCAGTGAACCGGCCGCGTTCATGTGGCCCCTGCACTCGCAGAGGCGCCTGACGCGCCAACACCGCGCCGTCCCACATTGGCACAGATGCAGTATCGCTATAAAGAAGGGAAAGAATCTCACCGATTTGCCGCCTATCGTACCCTTGTGACGATAGATACGCCTCCACCTCCACCACATCGGTGTCGGCAGCGAATCGTTCGCGTAGATCTTCCACCACTGGGGTCCAACGATCGTCCATTTCCTAACCTAGCCCCGTGGTCAAGCCACGGGCAAGCAGAACGATTTTATCTACAACTTGTTGTGAATCAAGGACTTCCACATTTATGTCAACGTCCGACTGAGCATAAAGATGAGCTCGGTTGACCCAAAGTTGATGGATAGTTGACCTCGGATCCGCCCCTTTTAGCAGCGGCCGAACCACCCGCGAGCGGGTCAACCGGCGAAGCGCAGCGTCGGGTGAAATACGTAAATGAACGAGTCGGCCCGGCGGTCGAACCATCTCTACTACACCAGCGTTCGTCACCCAGCCACCGCCGGGTGCGAGGACCATGTGCGAGCCCAATGCGAGTTCTCGTGTGAGTTCGATTTCGAGAGCACGAAATGCCGGCTCGCCTTTCTCCGCAAACAATCGCGAAACGGACATTCCTGACCGTTTTTCGATTTCCTGATCAAAATCGAGAAACGGCCGACCAAGCGCCTTCGCGACCGCACGACCAATCGTCGACTTGCCGGCGCCCGGCAATCCGACAAACACCAAATGCCCCTGCACCGGCGTCGCGGACTCGCCAGCGTCGGCGTTCGCCGATTGGTCAGCGTGAGAACTCATGACGCTTCGTCGACGCGCGAATCGCGACGTTACTCGACGCGTTCGTCGAGACGCGCCAAATACGCTGACACATTGCGCTGCAACTCGGTAAGCGAATCACCGCCAAACTTTTCGACCAGCGCATCAGCGAGTACAAACGCTGCCATCGCTTCGGCGATGACACCCATCGCGGGAACCGCTGTAACATCGCTGCGCTCGGCCACCGCAGATGCGGCTTTTCCCGTGGCCACGTCAACAGTGTCGAGCGGGCGCATGAGCGTAGAGATGGGCTTCATCGCCACGCGTACAATCAGGTCCTCGCCAGTAGTCATCCCTCCTTCGGTACCGCCAGCGCGATTGGTTCGACGACGCACATGGCCCGCACGCGTGCGCCCGCGTGCCGCCTCCATCTCGTCATGGACTTCTGCACCAGTGCGACGCGCCGTTTCAAATCCCATACCGATCTCCACACCTTTCACTGCCGGGATCGATAGCATCGCTTGGCCAAGGCGCCCGTCGATCCGCCGATCCCACGACACGTGCGAACCCAACCCCACGGGCAAGCCGGTGACGACGACTTCGCAAATTCCGCCAAGTGTGTTTCCTTCTTTTTTGGCGGCATCAATGCGTTCGATCATGCGCGCTTCGGCATTCGCGTCGAGTGTTCGCAGTTGCGACGCATCGGCCGCCGCGTTGAGATCCGCTGGCATCGTCGCCGGGCGTTCGGCGTCAATGCCCCCCAAATGCACCAAGTGCGAGCCGACGTGCACGCCGACTTCACGCAGCAATACCCGACAGATCGCACCCGCGGCAACCCGCGCGGTGGTCTCGCGCGCCGACGCACGTTCGAGAATGTCGCGTGCATCGCTGCGATCGTACTTGAGAATCCCGGTGAGATCCGCGTGGCCGGGTCGTACGCGCGTGACATGTCGCTTGCGCGGACCATCGACGTCTTCGGCACGCGGCGCCGGATCCATGATCTCCATCCAGTTTTTCCAATCGCTGTTGCGAATCAGCATGGAGATTGGTGAGCCGAGCGTTTCACCCGCACGCACACCCGAAAGAAACTCGATGCGATCGGTTTCAATTTGCATGCGTCGACCGCGCCCATACCCTTGCTGACGTCGTGCGAGTTCGAGGTCGACATCGGCGGCAAGCAGGGGCACGCCGGCGGGCATGCCTTCAAGCACGGAAACCAGCGCGGGGCCGTGCGATTCGCCGGCAGTCGTAAATCGGAGCATGAGTCAACGTATTCACTCGTTCACGCGTGCGCACCCGCAGGCGGCTGCGAAGGCGAGATCGCGCGGGCGGCGGCGCGTTCGCGAGATCACGCGGGCGGCTATGCCCTAATCACCCCTTGGCGGCTCACTGCTCGCGCGCCGTGCGCCAAACGGCGCCGGCGTGCGCTCACAGAAAGCCGCTGTCGGGGCGATTAGGGCACAGCCGTTGGCGGGAGAATTTTGTGCCGCCGAAGCGCGAGGCGCGCGACGCTCTCGCACGGCACGCTTTGACACGTCGGTGATTCCTTAGCGCTTGCAAACAACAGACGGCCACTCTCTCTGACAGCGGCTTTCTGTGAGCGCACGCCGGCGCGATTAGCGCACGGTGCGCGAGCAGTGAGCCGCGAAAGGGAGAGTGACCGCCTGTCGTCCGCGCGATCGCGCCGATGCCATCATGCCAACGCGAAACCGCGCGGCCTCGCCTCAGCGAGACCGCGCGGTTTGTCGCGAGCGGGTGCTACGCTACTGACACGTCGTGGTGAAGGTATCCGGCAATGCCACCAACGTCACGCCGCGAACGGTTGCGCCGATCAGCACGATCTGTCCGTTGGGTCGGATCGATGCGCGCACCGGTCCAACGATCGGATCACGGATGGGAATCGAAGCGATCTTCTGATAGCAGTACGTATCGAAGATGTCGATGACTGCATCGCTCGACGCAACGAACGCGAGACGCGTGCGCAGCGGATTGGAATTCGGTCCGGTGTTGAGCGGATGGAAATCCAGTCCACCGATCCCTGACTTGGACTGCAGGATGCCCTGCAGCCGCAGCGTGCGATCGAAGATGTACGTGGAGTCGCCTTTCACGGCCGACAGCTCGCCGTCAAAGTTGATCCCGACGCCTTGCACGCGTGAGAATGTGTTGGCGATGAAGTCGGTTACATCGAGCGGACGGGACAGACCCCGATCGATCACCGGGAGCGGTGTCGACTGATCGAGTCCCATGGTCGCGTCGTACGTCATAGCACGCGAGCCGAGTACCGGGCCGCCCTCGCCGACCACCACGCGACGGAAGTTTCCAGAGTTGCGCACAAACGTCGTGTCGCGGAACGCCAGCTGATCAAGGCGCACTACCACCGAGTAATTAAACGTCCCACTCGGCGTCACAATCGTCTGTCTGGCCGGCAGCAGCAGCGAATCGCTACCAAATCCTGCCGCGGCAAATCGTTCGATTTCAAGCGTATCCGAGCGACCCGCCGACTGCCCCATCGCCTGCTCAAAGAAAAAGTGCGACGTACGACGCGTCAGATTTTCCCAACGCATCGTGCCCTGCTTTGCGAACGGCGTCGACTGGCCAGGCGTTGGCGTCGTGGAGTACACGACGATGACATCCTGACACGGTGAACCTGGCACGGTTCCCCCGGTGCACGTCGACGCAATGAACTGCGGTCGATCGCTAAAGTCATACACGGTGCGCTGTGTAATCGGCTCATCCGTGGTGTTGGACTTCACGGTCGTAATGCTGTACGCCACGATGTTTGGCAATGCGTAGCGGAACACTTCGCGACCTGTCGTGCCCGTCAACAGATTCACATAGCTGATGTTAGTGCCGCCGGAGTTCGCAACCAGCAGTGTGTCACCCATGTCACCGCTGCGACTGCGCGGCCACGCCGAGATACCCCACGGACGGGAACCGACGTTGATCGCCGCTTTGAACGATGAGTCAGCGAGGTTGAACACTTCGAGCTGATTGCGTTCGATGTTGGTGAGATACAACCGATCGTTACGCGGGAAATACAGCGCATCGGCGATTTGACCGCCGTTGGGCAGCGGGTTTGTATAGCCTGCGACCACGGCAACCGTATCGAGTCGCGTTGCACCCGATGTGAACCGTTCGACATCGCGACGACCGTTGGCATTGCGAGCAAAGCCGGTGATCGTGACCGTCGTTGGGAACACCGTGACCGGTAGCCTCGTGCGGAATGTCCGGACGAGCGTCGAGAATCCGCCGGTAGACGAAATGGAATCGGCAGTAATGAGCGCGCCGGTAAGCGTGCGCACTTCATAGCCGAGTGTGGAGATTCCGACCGGGTCGGTCGCTTCGACGAAGATGGTGTCGCTGACTTCGAGACGTGACGTGACACCTGTGTGCACGATGGGAATCGTGTTGGCGTTCGCTGCACTTTGCACGGCGTACGAAACCGGCGTTCCGGACACGCGCTGGTTGAGCGAGTCAATAATGAACGGTGTAACCGTGATGCTCGCGCCTTTTACCGTATCCGGAATTGTGAGCGTGTCGAGCAATCCGACCGAGTCTTTCAACGGCGCGCCGTACAACACGGAATCGCGTGCGGAGTACGCGCCGGACAGCTGATAGCCCAACGTGCGCACTTTGTCGCGCGCTTTGGCCGAGATCGACAACACAAGTGCTTTGCCCGACACCACCGGCGAACCGGCGGCGGGGCTTGTCACGACCGCTTGTGGCGGCTCGAGATTGCCCACGGTCATTACCAGGCGCGCGGTGTCGGACCAATTCTCGGCACCGTCCATGGCGATCGCACGGATGTTGACTGTCGACCCTAACGGCGCGCTCGACGGAACGCGTATGGTAAGTGCGAGCGTTGCCGCTTGAACTGATGTGGTAAACGTTGTGTCATACGCAGCCGCCACACCACCGCTCAACGTAACCTTGATGGTTTTGAGACCAATGTTGTCCGTTGCGTTGACAGACAGCACCAGTGTGGTGTCAGACTGTGCAGTGCCTTTGGCGAGCGCGACGGCCGGCTTGACGGTGTCGCGGAAAGGCGGATCGATAACTGCGTCGCCATTGCACGCGCCCAAGGCCGCAACCGCGCCGAGGACGACGAGCACGCGACCTGAGGTCGCGGCCGGCCGTGTCCGCGCCGTAGCGCGGATCGGAGTGAATGGAATCATGGTTGACAGATCCTCTAGGTCAGCGGGAAGGCGGCTGTGAGCCGTCTTCGACAATGTGCGGAGTGACGAGGATCAACAGGTCGCGTTTGGTTTCGTTCTTGGTGTTCTGTGAGAACAGGCGACCGATGAATGGCAGATTCATGAGCACGGGAATGCCCGAGCGGAACCGCGTTGTTTCAGTCACTGTGAGTCCGCCGATCACCGCCGCTTCACCATCAGCGACGAGCACTTTGGAATCGGCGCGTTGACGATTGAACACGACGCCGACGTCGGTGTTGGACAATTCAGCGCTCGAGTTTTCGGCCTGAATGTCCATCAACACCATTTTGTTGTTCGTGATCTGCGGCGTGACCGTGAGCTTGATGCCCGCTTCTTCCTTTGACACGGTTGCGCGCGGGAAGAACGCCTGGGCATTCGGTGAACCGCCGCTGCCACCGCTACCACCTTGTGCGCCACCACCCGAACTCGCGTCGATGACGCGAATGGGAATCTCTTGTCCAACAAAAATTGATGCAGTTTTGTTGTTGAGAATCATGACGCTCGGCTCTGACTGCACATCCGCGAGCGACGACGTTTGCAGTGCGTTCAAGAACGCGGTCAACTGATAGCGGCCCAGCGCCGTGCTGTAGATCAAGTTCAGCGCGTTGGGCTTGATGGCGTTGTTTGCGTTCGCGATACCGGCGATGGCGTTACCGCCGAGCGCGATGCGCGCAGGGCCTTGGAACGGATTGCCACCGCCGAGTGCGTCTGGTACACCGTCACCGTTGGTGTCGACCGGTTTGAGCGTGCTCGGATCGGTACGCGGCACCAACTGCTGGAAGAACTGCTTGTTACCGGTGCCTAAATCGTACGCGAGTCCAATGTCCTGAATGCCCGTGCGATTCACGAAGATGATCTTCGCTTTGATTTGAACTTGCTGAATTCTGATGTCGAGCTCAGCGAGACGCGCGACAATTTCCGGCAAGCGTGACGGCACTTCGGTGATGATCAGTTTGTTGGTCGCGCTGTCGGCCGTCACTGAACCTCGCACCACGCACCCTTGACCCGAGACTCCACTACCGCCGTTGCTGCCGCCCGACTGTTGATTGACTGGCATGCCCAAGTCGCGACCATTGGCCATCGTGGAGAGGCCGGTGCAATCGCGTGCAAGCAACGATTGTACCGTGCGTTGCAGTGCCGTGGCTTTCGCGTAGTTCACATCGATGATCTGCGTGATCATCGGCTCCAACGCCTGGTTGGACGCGAGATTCTTGTAGCTATCGATGGTGATGATGCCGCTTGCGTCTTCGGTAGCAGCGAGTCCTTGTCCTTGCAGAATCGCTTGCAGCGCGACGTCCCATGGCTTGTCGTTGATTTCTGCCGTGACCGTGCCCGAGACATCCTTGCCGACAATGATTGTTCGTGTTGAGAAGGTAGCGAACGACGCGATCACGTCGCGAATGTCGGTGCCATCATATGCGACGGTGATGCGCGGCTTTGGTGCTTGCGGCTGTGATAAGCGACGCGACGTGGCACCAGCGCGTGCAACGATCGGCGCGTCTGCGGCGATCTTGACTGCTCTCGCGTCGGCGATCGCTCTTTCGGCCTTCGCTTCGGCCTTGGCTTCCGCTTTGCCTTCAGCGCGCGCCGCGTCGAGACGTGCGGCGTCAGAGCGTGGTGTGTCGACACGCGGTGCGTCGGTGCGCGCGACGTCGGACTTTGGTAGCGCGGGTTTGCCCAGCTCCGCGCGAACCTGTTCCGCGAGCGTTGGCGTAGCCGATGTTGCGCGGGTTGGTGTTGGCAGCGCCATGTCCAGGCGACCTGCTGCGACCTGCGTTACGGCATCAGTATTCGCGGATTTCGTATTCCACGCTGCGATCGCGACCACTGGTCCGCTGACGTTCAAGCGAATCTGCGTGCCGTTCTGTGTGACTGAATATTCACGCGACGCATCGAGATCAATGACGAGGCGCACGGTGTCAGCGCGATACTGCGAGAGTCGCACGTTTTTGATCGCACCGCGCGTTTGTCCGTCGTAGGACGCGCCGCGAAGCGCGATGCTGGCACCACCCAAGTCAATCACCAATCGTGATGGACCTTCGAGCATGAAATGGTGCACACTGACGCTCGAGTCAACGGCGATCGTTATCTCGGCGCCACTGGTGGCCGGACCCACGGAGATGCGTGAGACACGACCGCGAACAGGCACTTCGTCGGCGCGCGTGATGGCCGGTGCGGCCGAATATGCAGTGTGAGCAGCGGGCACTGCGCCACGGTTGGCGGTGCTGACATTAGCAGACGCCAATGTCGCGTGTGCAAGAGCCGCGGTCAGCATCGCTACGGTCGTCGGTCCCATCATGGGTTCCTCACTTTCGTCGTGTCTCGGCTGATTTGCAGAGTTTCTGTGCGATTGAATCCGAATTCTTCGACCGTGAACTGCACGGCCTTTTGCTTGATGGCGCTTACCCGCAGGCGGCCGAGCTGCTGCCCGACGCGAATGCGGTACTGCTGTTTGGAGAACGTGTCGCGGAGAATCGCGACCGAGTTATCTCCGGTGACGTCGAGGATGATGGCGGTGAGGTGCAGATCGCTGAGTAGCGGACGCACATCAGAAGTGTTCATCAGTGAGCGATACGGGTCGCGACGACCGGTGCCCGCGTAGTCGAAGACTTCGCGTTGGATGGTGATCTGGGTCGGTATGTTGCTCTTGGTGGGCGCCGCGCTAGGCGCGACGGTTCCCGCCGATTCGCGCGTGACAGTGCGTGCCGTTGTCTGCGCGTTTGCGAGTGTTGTGCAGACAACGAATGCCGCAAGCGCGGCAACGATCGTGCGCGTGGTGTTCTGGTTCATGAGGACCGCTCCTTGACCGGTGCTTTGGCGGGCGTCGTGCGCTCGACGTACGTCTGCAACGTGATCGTTGAGGCGAGCGCGTTTTTATCGGCGCTCTTGACCGCCGGCGCTGAGCCGGCTTTGGTCGCGATGATGGAGAAGTTCACAGGCGCAACGACGCGCGCGAGTGAGCCGACGTTGGCGAGGAACGCGCCAAACTGGTGATAGCCACCGATGATGGTGACGGTGTAGCGATAGGTGTCGTACTTGTCGCCCGCGATCACGGGTTCAGGGGTCACGCCGCCGACATCGAGCCCTGCGCGACGTGCCGCTGTGCTCACCTCTTCGAGCAGTGCGGGCACCTCGTTGCTGGTCGGAACGAGGCGACGCATCACTACGAGCGCGGAGCGATTTTCCGCTGCTTGAGCGCGGAGTCCGTCAATGCTGCCTTTGGCGAATTCGCGCGCGGCCTTTTGGTTCGCATCATCCAGCTCGGCGACGCGTTGCGTATCCGCTGTGAGTTGTTCCTGGCGCGACGTGTACGGGTACACGTAGTACGCGACCGCGAGGGCGGCAGCTGTAAATCCGATCAACAGCTTGATCTGATCGCGTTGGGTGGTAGGAAGTAGTGCCATGATGTCCTCGGGTCAGCGAACCGGTACGACGAGCGGCGAGGTCCGAACGACCCCTGTGGGCGGTACTTCATATGACGCCGTCAATTCGAACTGCGTGACGTCTTTGCCGTCGACGATCACGATTTCCGATTTTGTGAGTGCGACATGTTGGATGAACGGTGAGCTTTCGAGCTGACGCATGAACATCGTGAGCGCCTGGATGTCGACCGTTTGTCCAACCAAACGGAACGTCAGCTCTGGGTGCACGGTGATGCTGTCTTGGGCGACGACTTTGTTTTTCGGCTTATCACCCGCTGCAGCCGGATGCGCAGCTGCTGCCGCCTTTGCACTTGCGCTGAGCGTGTCGGCGCCGGGCGGCAGCGGTGCTTTACTTGTTTGCTCGAGGGTCGTGAGCCACGTGTACGCGGGCAGCGCACGACTGACTTCGTCGAGGATGTGCGCCCAATTGAATCGGTTGTCGTCGATCGTGCGAATGATCTGCAACTGACGGTAGACCGAGTCACGTTCGGCGGTGAGTTTGCGACGGGCGTCGAGCACCTTTGCGTAGCGCGTCGAATCGCGAACCGCACGATCGACTTTGCCATTCACTTCGCTTGCGCGTGCATTCTGCGAGGTGAACAAGATGCCGACAGCGGCCATCGACACCACGAGCGACGCAGCGGCACCGACGAGCCACGGATCACGAATCTTGGATCCGATGCTGCCGAACGCGGCGCCAACGTCGAACTTGCCGGCGCCGCGCGACGACTTTTTCGCGCCCGGCAGGAGATTGACTTCAATCATCATGTCACGATCCTCAGGCGGCAGCGCGCAGTGCGAGTCCCACCGGCAGCATCAGCAGCGGTGCGACTTCGTCAGTGGACAAGAATTCCATCGCGCCTTCGCGCACGCGAAGCTGCGCCAGCGGGTTGGCCAATTGCACGGGAATGCGCAGCCGTTCGGACAACCATGGCAAGAGACCCGGGATGCGCGCTCCGCCGCCGCACGCAAAGACCGCGCGGATCTGGCCGAAGTTGCGCGTTGATGTCGCGAGGAACGTCGCCGCGCGTTCCATACCCACGGCGATTTCTTCTCCGCGCAGCGCGACGACTCCATCGAGCGGGAGCGTGCGATCATACCCGCGCAGCATCGTTTCCGCGTCGTCGTTGGACGCGCCGTGTTCACGCTGCAGATCTTCACGGAACCGGCGTGTGCCGACGGTGAGATCGCGGGTGAGAATGGGCACGCCGTCGTCGAGAATATTCAGGTTGGTGGCTTCGTGTCCAATGTTGAGTAGCGCAACTGTACCAGACATCGCGTCGGGGTGATTCAGACCGAACGCGTTGTGTAAGGCGAAGGCATCGACATCGATGATGAATGGCGCGGCGCCGGCGTCGGTGAGCAGCGTGCGCTTGGCTTCAACGAGATCGCGCTTCGCGGCGACGAGCAACACCGACATTTCAAGTCCATCAGCGTCGGGATCGAGAATCTGGAAATCCAGCTCTACCGATTCCATATCAAAGGGCACGTGTTGTTCCGCTTCCCATCTCATCAGCTCGCGCGCTTGCGCTTCTTTCACGCGTTCGATGGAAATTTTCTTGACAATGACATCGCGTCCACCGACGGCGGAAACGATATGTTTGGTTTTGATGCCCGTCGCTTCGAGCGTTTGCCGGATGGCGTCAGCAACAATGGCGTGGTCCATGACTTCGCCTTCAACGATGGCGGTGTCATTGAGAGGCGTGATGACGACCTTGGTCAACTCGGGTGTGCCGCTCGTGTGATCCATCACGACGGCTTTTACGAGCCCAGATCCGACATCAAGACCAACGGTCAGTTTCTTTCGACCGAAGAGCGCCATGGTTTTTGGGGTTGTACGGTGGTTCGGACACTCTGACATGTCCAATTCGAGCGATTCAACCAACTAACGACCGGACTCTCACGAGGTAACGCTGTCTGTAGGTCGTAGCCGCGGTACAACGACCAACTCTGTGACGGTCGCGGCCCGATTATGACGCCGCGAGGTGGTGTTCCAGAGGAGGCCGTGGCCGTTACACTACCGGCTCTGCCAGCTCGCGAACGGTGCCAACTCGGGCCGAGCCACGGTCGACAACGCTCGTCCAACAAGACACGGCGCATAGCGCACCGTCATGGTTGCGCCAAACGTCGATCCACGTGACGCATAGTCTCGGACAATCACGGCGCCATCTACAGCAAGGGCTCCACTCGACGCATCCAGCGCTCCGCGAACCACCAACAATCCGTCTACATGTAGCGCTGAGCGCACGACGAAATCACCGTCGATGGCGAGCACTCCCACCACGCGCGTGTTGGTGTGGAGTGTTTCAGCCATGGCGCGTGGCATAACGCGCACGTGCCACGCCAGCGGATCTTCGCGATAACGTCCACTGTCGGTCGCGCTGGCGACGCGCTGCAGCATCACGTCCCACGCGCGATCGAAACGTGACCGCGCTGCAACGACGTCTGTGCTGGACATGGCAATGACATCGCCGTGCACATGGGCCATCGTGCCCGCGGCGACGGTTTGTCCGCGAATGGCATCCACCGACGCAGTATCACGGATACGACCGCAATCATCGAAGGGATGGGCGAGCAGGATACCAAGGTCGCGCCCGTCGACACTGGCGTCGTTGATTGCAAGTGGGCCGAGTGTGGTTGATGCGGCAACAACGCCAAACTCGGGTGGTGCCAGTCGTACGATCCGTGTGACGTCTCGGCGGGTGCGATGTGCGTCGCCGAGCGTGGCGGTGGACATTGATCGTGCGACGGAGGCGTGTATGACCGCGACGAGCGGTGCGGTGCGCCGAAGGTCACGACGGATGATCCAATCGTGATCGTTAGTGGAGTCGATCGCGGACACACCAATCACCGTATTTGCGGCGCGTGCGGCGGACCACTGCCCCATCGCTTCGGCGACTGAGGCGTCCGCTTCGTGCAACGCGCGTTCCGCATCCCATTGTAGTTGTGCACCGCGGGCCGCGCGCCAGGCCGAGAGCTGCGCGCCGACGCTGACGATCAGTACGACGACCATGATGATCATTACGGCGGGGAGGAGCATGCCGAGTCGAGGGCGCGTCATGGCGATGGCGCTCCGTCATGATTATTTCCTCGGAGCGCGATATCGATGGAGATCGAGTCGACTCGGGGAGATGGCGCGACAAGTCTTCCGGCGACGTGTGGCGCACGCATGCGGACGCGAATGGTTTGCACGGATGCGCGATGGTCGAGTGGCGCGAGCGCTGCGCCGACGCTGTCGTATACCGCGAGTGTGAGCCCGCGATCGCGCGGTGCCAGCAGCGGTCCAACGACTGGTTGGATGACGTCCCACGAACCGCCGGAGAGTGTGCGACGTCCGAGATACCAGAATCCGTCGCTGGCTTTGTAGAGCGAGAAGCGTGTGGGCCGCGTCACGCGTATGGGTGCGCCGACGGAGATCTGTTCGACGACGGCGTGATCGAGTGTGAGGGCCGTGGTGGCTCGTGTCTCCGGCTGCGATGCGAACGGGCACGCCGCAGCGATACCGGTCGCAGTGACAGTGCGCGTTACTGCACGTGTCAAGTCGTCGCGAGCATCGGCATCGCGCCAAAGCTCTGCGCGGTCTCCGGCTTGCGGTGGTTGACGCCAGAGGTCGTCGCGAACGTTGTTGTCGGTTTGTGTCGCGACCGTGCCGCTTGCGTCGATGACGCTGAGTCGATCGCGCGTCGCGTTGACGGCGCAGACAATGCCGACGCCGATGAGGCCCTGCACTTCGATCATCGTGTCGTTCCACGCGGTTACATCGCGTGCGCGTAGCGGACGCAGTTCGCTTGCGAAGACGGTCGCCCCTTGTCGCAGCTCGCGGTTTGCGGAGAGTCTGCCGTCACTTGAGATGGCGACGCGATACATCTGGATCAGGATGCTGACCGCGACCATGCCCAATAGTGCGATGAGCGGGAGGGCGACCTGAACTTCAAGGAGCGAGGAGCCTGCGCGCTTCGTCATTCGCAGCTCCACGCATCGCGCCAGGTCAGCGTGGTCGGGTGACGATTGACGAGCGCGGAGAACGTGAGCGAGAGATCGCTTTGGAACTCGCGATAGGACGATTGTGGCGTGATACGCCACGATGTCGCGACGCCGATTTGTGCGTCGCTACCGGCGGTGGAGAGCGCGTCGCATGGTTGTGTGCGAGCCAGAGCATCGCGCTGCAGCGTGAGCTGCCATGCAAGCGAGGTGCGTTGTGCGGTTTGCTCCGCTTGCGCGACCGTTTGCGCAAG
>JANXUN010000004.1 GCA_025356185.1 Gemmatimonadaceae bacterium | reverse complement strand
CGTCGGGCGCTGCAACACGCGATCGACCGAGCGCACATATCCGTCGGTTGCACGGCCAAACACGCGGTTAAACCAGCCGAAGAATCCCGTCGTGTGCACTCCATCTGTTTCGCGCAACAACAGGCCGCATAGTGCGGGCGTGAGCGTGAGTGCAACCATACCCGATAGCAGCACGGATATGATGATGGTCACCGCGAATTGCTTGAACAGCTCACCCTTCACGCCACCCAAAAACGCGACCGGCACAAACACCGCGCACAGCACCAGCACAATTGCGACGAGCGCACTTCCCACTTGTCGAATCGCCCGATCGGCCGCGACCCGCGCAGAAATCTTTTCCGTCGACATGATCCGTTCGACATTCTCGATGACAACAATCGCGTCATCCACAACAATTCCGATCGCGAGCACGAGACCAAACAATGTCAGCACGTTGATCGACATGCCGAGCGCGTACAGTCCGAGAAATGTACCAATCACGCTCACCGGCACCGCAAGCATCGGAATGAGCGTCGCACGCCAGCTCTGCAAAAACAGGTACACCACCAGTGTGACCAAGAACATTGCCTCGGCAAGCGTGATCACAACCTCTTTGATCGATTCCACGACAAATGGCGTGGTGTCAAAAGGAATGGACCATTTCACGCCCTTGGGAAAACTCTTTTCAAGCTCCGTCAGCCGCGCGACAACCAACTTCTTCACATCGAGCGCGTTGGCATCAGCGCGCGTGAACAGAAACGCAAAGCTCGCGTCTTTGCCGTTGAGTCGCCCTTCAAAGCTGTAGCTCTGCGAACCCAACACGACGTCACCGATGTCACGCACACGCACAATGCCACCACCCGGGCTGGCGCGCACGATGATGTCTTTGAACTGATCGGCCGTCTCAAGTCGGCCGAGCGTCGTGATCGGCAGTGTGAGTTGGGTGCCTTCAGGCGCAGGCTCACGTCCCAACCGGCCCACCGGATTGGTCGCATTTTGTTCTTGTACTGCCGCCGACACGTCGGACACCGTGACGCCAAGTTGCGCCATCTTTTCCGGATCGAGCTGCAGAATCATTGAGAAGTCGAGATTCGGAAATGGTCGCACAAATCCCATTCCCGGCACGCGTTTGAGTTCGTCCACGACATACAACTTCATGTAGTTCGCCAAATACAGCGCGTCGTACCGCGGATCGGTCGATTCCAGCGCGACACCGCCCAAGACATCGGTGTTCGCCTTCGTAATCGTGATGCCACTCGCACGCACGGCCGCGGGCAATTGCGGTTCTGCCAACTTCTCAGCGTTCTGCACATCGACTGCGGCGAGATCTTGATCACGACTCACATCAAACGTCACACTAATGGTGACACTGCCGTCGCTCAAACACACCGACGAGTAGTACAACATTCCCTGCAAGCTCGCGAGCTGCTGCTCGATTGGCGCAGCAACCGCTTGCGCCGCATCTTCGGCCGATGCACCGGGATAGTTGGTACTAATCGTCACGACCGGCGGCGTAATGCGCGGATACCGCGCAACCGGCAACAGCTTGATGGCGAGTGAGCCGAGCAACACGACAACAATCGAAATCACCGCCGCCATGATTGGGCGGCGAATAAAGAAGTAGCCTATTTCGGGTTCGGTCGCGTGATGGTCAGACGGCTTCACGGTTTGGACTCAACCATCGGCGACGGTTTGACCACGCGTCCCGCAGCCACCTTTTGCACACCGTCCACCACGACGCGATCGCCGACCTTTAAGCCGTCGTCGATAATCCACAGCGGACCGCTCCATGGCCCCGTCTTCACATCGCGCGCAGCAACCGTATCGCCAGCGCCAACAACAAACACAAACGGCCGGCCTAACCCCTGTTGCACCGCACGCTGTGGGACCGCGATCGCGTTGCGCTTCATGAACCCAGACAGTCGCACGTTTACAAACTGACCGGGCACCAAGAGGTTGTCCGCGTTGTCGAACGTGGCACGAAATTCTTGCGTGCCGGTCGCCGAGTCGAGCGACGGTGCAACGAATGTCAGCTTCCCGACGCGCGGCAATTCGGAGCCGTTCGGCAATACCACGCGCACGTTGAGATTGCCACCCGGAGACAACAGCGGTGCCGATTGAGGATCGGACTTCCACGTCAATACTTGTTGCGAAGAGGGTCGAAAAATCACATACACCGGATCAAGTCGATCAATCGTCGTAAGCAAATCGGCGGGACCAGTCACACGTGCACCAAGCTCCACGCGCGCGCGCCCAACTTTGCCGGCGACTTCGGCACGCACGTCGCCATCATCGAGATCCTTCTTCGCTTGATCGACGGCGGCTTTCGCGGCGTCGACAGCCGTCTGCGCGTTGTCGACGTCCTGTTGTGCAACCGCATGCTTGACCAGCAGCGGCGTGAGTCGATTCAGCGCTCGCGTTGCGTTGTCAAAGCGAGCAACTGCACTCTGATAGCCGGCCTCGTTCTTGATGCGATCGAGCTTGAACAGCAGTTGCCCCGGTGTGACGGTGGCGCCTTCAACAAATGGTCGATCGACGATGATGCCTTCGACGCGCGATCGCACTTCAACGCGTCGTGACGGTTGCACTTGTCCGACCAGTTCAAATGACTGCGGTAACGTGGCAGTCGTGACCGTCAGCACGCCGACGTTGGCCGGTGGCGGCGGAGGCGTTTTTTGTGGCGCGCGCTCGCACGCGACCAAAAGCGCAAGCGCACAGGTCGCGCGAGATGACAACGCGAGCGCGGTACGCGGTGCCCCAATGGAGCCGACGCAACGACTGAGATTGGAGCTGGCGAGCGTGCGACGCAACCGTGACATGAGTCTCCCGTTAAGCCTCGAATTCTATCTCCGCGGCAAGGCTTTGACAGGGGAGGGACGACAGTGGTTTGAGTCGTATCAAGCGCGCCATCCGGGGCAGTGCGTCAACCGCTGTTTCGCAGCCCCGCCGAAATCCCATTAATCGTTAAGTGAATGCCGCGCTGCAGGCGCTCGTCGACATCCACCTCGCCGTTCGCTTCGCTCGCGCGAAGACGCCGCAGCATTTCTATCTGCAAGTGATTCAGCGGATCCATGTACGGGAACCGATTCGCGATTGATCGCTCGAGTAACCGATTGTCGGCGAGAAAGCGCGTCTGACCCGTGATCGCCATCAGCTGCGTGCGCGTGCGATGCCATTCCTGCTCGATGCGTCCAAATATCTCGGTGCGCAAGCGTTCATCTCGCACCAACTCGGCGTACCGCGACGCCACGGCCAAATCCGATTTTGCCAGCACCATATCCATATTCGACAACAGGCCGCGAAAAAATGGCCACGATTGCGCCATTTCTTGCAGCGATGCGAGTCCATCGGGTACTTCCGCCAGCCACTGTTCCACCGCGCTGCCAAATCCGTACCATCCGGGCAGCATCAAGCGACACTGTGCCCACGAAAAGACCCATGGAATCGCCCGAAGATCTTCGATGTGGGCAGTCGCACGACGCGCCGAGGGCCGGCTCCCAATGTTGAGCGTCGCGATTTCGGCGAGCGGTGTTGACTCGCGAAAGTAGGTGGCGAATCCAGGCGTCTCGTACACCAATGCGCGATATGAGGTGAATGCGAGCTCCGACAATCGCTGCATTATGGGATGAAACTGTTCAGTAGGCGTGCGCTGTCGCGCTGCATCGGTGAGCGTCGCTTCGATGGTGGCGGCAGCTAGAATCTCCAAATTGCGACGCCCTAACTCTGGGTTCGCATACTTGGACGCAATCACTTCACCTTGCTCGGTGATGCGAATCTGGCCGGTTACGGCGCCGACAGGTTGCGCGACGATCGCGTCGTAGCTCGGTCCTCCGCCGCGACCCACCGAACCGCCTCGTCCGTGAAACAATCGAAGACGAATTCCATGTGCGGTGAACACCTTCGTCAGGGCAAGTTCGGCGCGATACAGCTCCCATCCAGACGTAAGAAAACCGCCATCCTTATTGCTGTCTGAGTAGCCCAGCATCACTTCCTGCGTGTCACCGAGCGATTGCACGAGTGCGCGATAGACATCGAGTGAGAATGCTGCTTGCATCGTGTCGGCCGCGGCGCGCAGGTCATCGATCGTCTCAAACAGTGGGATGATTTGCATGCCGGTCGCTGGCGCTGCGCCCCCATGCATGACTCCCGCTTCGCGCAGCATCAATGCGACTTCAAGCAAATCGGATACGCCGTCGCACTTCGAGATGATGTAGTGCGGAAGCGCCTCGTCACCGTACTGCAATCGCAATGCGTATGCGGCAAATACAATATCCAGCTCACCGCGCGCTTCAGCGCTGTACTGCAGATGCGCGGAGTAGAGCGGGCGCGTTCCAGTCAATTCGCTGCTCAACAGTGCGATGCGCTCCGCTTCGGAGAGCGACTGATACGACGGCTGGACGCCAGCGCACGCAAACAGTTCGGCGACGACGCGCTCATGTACGTCGGAGTTTTGTCGCAGGTCCAGTGGAGCGAGGTGAAACCCAAACACCTCGACGGCACGAATCAGTTGACGCAGCCTTCCGTCGGCGAGTCGAGCCACATTGTTCGCGCGCAAACTGTCCCGAATGACGTACAGGTCGGCGAGAAGCTCCGACGGTTGCGCGTAGGGCGTCGATTCCGCCACGACCATGCTGGATCGCGCGGGTGAAGGACCCTCGAACGATCGAAGCGTTGCGCTGAGTCGCGCGTACATGCCAATGAGTGAACGACGGTACGGTTCGTCGGCGCGCTGCACCGATACGTCGGGCGAGCGTTTCGAGAGTGCATCGAGCTCGGGCGTGATGTGCAGCAAAATTTGCGAGAGCGGCAAGTCCTGCCCGAGCAGATGCAACTGATCGAGATAAAACTCGAGCGCCGCCGACGCCTGAAGCCGCACCGTCTCGCGCAAAATCTCTGCGGTGACGAACGGATTGCCGTCACGGTCGCCGCCGATCCAACTTCCCACGCGAAAGAAGTTGGGGAGGCGCCACGGGTGGGCCGGAAAGCGCGCGCGCAGCAGGTCTTCGGTGTTGCTGTACAGTCTCGGCAGTTCAGAAAAAAACGTTCGTCGATAGTAGTTGATGCCGTTCTTCACCTCATCGATGACTCGCAACCGTTCTGGGCGCACCATGCGCGTGTGCCACAGTGCGAGCACCAGTTGCACTAACGTGTCGTCAGCGGCAGCGCGTTCTTCTGGTGTCTGCGCCGTGCGATCGCGCTGCTCCAGCAGTTCAGCAATTGCATGCAGCGCGTGTTGCGTACTCTGACGCTGCACTTCTGTCGGGTGCGCTGTCAGTACCGGTGAGACAAGGGCGTGCGCAAAGAATTGTTGAAGCGCGTGTGCCGCGTGAAGTTCGTCGTCTGCGAGCGCCCGCACCGAATCTAACGCGAACGTCAGACTTCCTTCGCGCGCCGGCGAGCCCATGCGATCGTGCGCGCGTGTTCTACGAATGCGATGCGTGTCTTCGGCGATGTTCGCGAGCTGCAAGAAATACGCGAACGCTCGAGCGACACTGAGCACCGTGTCGATCGGCTGTTCGTCTAACAGGGCATTGAGCGCGTCGCGGTCTTCAATGCGTCCGTCTCGCGCAAAACGCACGCCCGTTTGCCGCACGCTTTCCACGAGCGTAAAAACGTCGACGCCTTCTTGATCACGCAGCGTATCGCCAAGCACCCGGCCCAACAGCCGAATGTCATCGCGCAGGGAATGATCTTTGTCAGGCTCAGAAACGTGACTGGTCGAGTTCATATGTGCTAAACGTACGACACAATCGCTGAGCTCGGACAGGCTTGTACAACCCACCAACGAAGCGGGCGGCCCTTCGCGAGAAAGGCCGCCCGTTTACGCTATCGCGATTCTCGCGCGAGCACCTTCGCTCAGCGGCGACGCCAGCGGCGTGCAAACGCGCCGAGTCCGAGCAAGCTGGCGGCGACGAGCGCGAGTGACGACGGTTCGGGCGTTGATGTTGACGGCACCGGATCGGGTTCGAAATTGAACTCGGCCGTCAGCACGTCGCCATTGGTTCCTGGGCGTTTCCACGAAAGCTCATCAACCCACGTCGTCGTACTCCCGCTGAATCCGGGAAATGAGCCGTAGTCAAATCCAACGGCATAGATGGAGGCGTTTCTCAAATCGACCCGCGAAGGATCATCATTGCACTGGATCGTCCAGTCAGTCATCAACCTTGTTGTGGCAAAGTCTGAGGTGAGCCCCGTATTCTCGCAGTTGCTGTTCACTTGGCCTTGCCCCTCGACGCGAAAAAAGAAATCACCGTCGTCGAAGTTCACATTCACCGTTTGCCATCCCGGACCAGTGGAGCCGATGTAACCGAATGATCCAGTGGTGGTTCCGTGGGCGTTTGCGATTCCGTTTAGATAGACCCGAAATGTCGGTGCTGCCACCGCGCCCGGCGGCGCGAGATAATTGAACCTGAAGCCGAAGTCGTTAATGCTGGTCTGGCGCAGAGCACTGAGCGAGATCGGACCAAACGCAATCGCGGCGGCGGGCTGCTGCGCGCCACCAGTAATACTCAACTGAAGAGACCCTTTGCCGTTGAAGGGCTGCGCGGTCGTGATCGTCGAGGGATCGCCGTTGCCATTGCCATCAAACAGCAGCCAGCCCTGCAATGACGAGGGTTTCACGACGGTTTGCGCTGCCAGCGGTGCTGCGGCTACCGACAGTGCGATCGAGACTAGGACGAGGTTTTTCATTGCGTAAAGGGAAGTGGGACTCGCGACGCCGTCGATGCCATGTGGACTCAGCTAACCTAAGAAGTACCGCCGCGTCGTCAATCGCTCAGTGACACGTGTGCCAGCAGCGTGACACTCAACGAAAGTAGTGGTGGTTGCCTGCGGTCAGACTTTCGGCATCCACCCCGGCGCGTACTCGCGGTGACACATGCGCAGTGCTTCAGGATCGCCAACGACCGCGCCCGTGTTCGGGTCGGTTTTGAGCTTCCGCCCCGTTTGCTGCGCGATGTTCCCCAAATGGCAGAGCAGCACGCTCTTCGCGCCCTCGGCGATCGGTGCGTGCAGTGCGACACCTGAACGCACGGCGTCGACAAAGTTCTGCATATGCACGGTGGTCGCCACATCGTCGGCACTGATATTAAGCGAATCGGTTTTCGCGCCGATCGATTCCTTCACCACTTTGTTTTTCAGGTCGTAAATCGTGTAGCCGTCGCGATCCATGACGACGCTGCCCGTGGTACCAAGAATGATGGTGCCGCGCGAGCGCCCTTGCGTGAGTGCGCCGTTGCAGCTTTGTCCCTGCCACACAATGCTCTTGCCCCCGTCAAACTCAAACAGCGCTTCTTGTGTGTCAGGAAACTGCCAATCGTCGGCAAAGTGAAAACGACCCCCCGTTGACGCGACGCTGGTTGGATAGTTCACTCCCAACGCCCAGCGACCGACGTCGATCTCATGCGTGCCGTTGTTGCAGATCTCGCCCGTACCCCAGTGCGTGAACCAATGCCAGTTGTAGTGGATGAGGTTGTCGCGATACGGCACGCGCGGTGCAGGGCCCTGCCACAATTCGTAGTCAAGATTTGCCGGAACGGGCGCGGGCTTGCCTTTGCCGATTCCCACGCGCGTGTTCGCATACCAAGCGCGCGCCTGATATGCTTGACCAATGACACCACCGTGAATGGCGTCGATCACATCGCGACTGCGGTCATGCGAACGCTGTTGCGTACCCATCTGCACAACCTTGCCCGTCTTTTGCTGCATGCGAACGAGCAAGTCACCTTCGTGCACGTTATGTCCGCACGGTTTTTCAACATACACATGCTTACCGGCCTCCATGGCGAGCAACGCCGCTGGCGCGTGCCAGTGGTCTGGTGCCG
>JANXUN010000664.1 GCA_025356185.1 Gemmatimonadaceae bacterium | reverse complement strand
AGCAGTCCGGCATAGGTCGCGCTCAAAAAACTGCGACCAGATCCGCCGGTGCCATGCAAAATTATGACAGCGTTACGGACGGTTCCACGCGTATCCTTTCGTGGGGTTCCAAGCGTGGTGTAGTGCAGCTTCAGCTCGGCCAGTGTCTCGCCGCTCGCGAACTTAAAATCCCGAACGGTGAAGTCCCCCTGTTTTCCAGCCTGTCCCCATGCGTTCTGGGACTGCGCGAAAGAAGGGGCGGTCATCAGTAGCGTGACGGCGGCGGCAAGCCAAGCAACATTGAAGGTAGGCATGCCCCAAAGTAACTGCTTTTCCACTAAGTTACCGTCGGCTTCCGTACGGTCGTTCGTTCCTCCTGCCACTCTTCGCGCCGCGCCTCACGGATGAAGATTTGCCCTCGCTGCGGTGACAGCTACGACGACGCCGTCGACTACTGCCAGAAGGACGGCACCAGTCTTGCGCTTCGAAGTGAACCTACCGACCTCGTCGGTACCGTTATAGCGGACCGTTACCGCATCGTATCGCGCATCGGCGAGGGAGGCATGGGTCAGGTGTACTTGGCCGAACACATTCGCATGAAGCGGAAGAGCGCGATCAAAATCATGCGACCGTCGCTGGTCGGTGAGTCCGATGCACTGCAGCGCTTTACACGTGAAGCGGAGAACGCGAGTCAACTGTCGCACCCGAACATCGCGGCGATTTTTGATTTTGGGGAGTCGTCCAATGGCACAGTGTATTTGGCCATGGAGTACGTCGACGGAGTACCGCTCTCGGATAAGCTCAACGATTCTGAGCCGCTGCACCCCGATGTCGCAGCCGACATTCTCGGACAAGCAGCCGACGCACTGCAAGCGGCGCATGACATGCACATGCTGCACCGTGACATCAAGCCCGACAACATCATGCTCGGCAAGCGCGCCGACGGCACGTACATGGTGAAGTTGGTGGATTTTGGTATCGCGCGCACGATGGACAACAGCGAACAAAAGATGACGCGCACCGGATTCGCGGTGGGCACGCCGCAGTATATGTCGCCCGAACAGTTGGCGGGTGACACGCTTGATGCGCGCAGTGATCAGTATTCGTTGGCGTTGGTCGCGTTCTTCGCACTGACCGGCAAGCAAGCCTTTCCGGCGGACACTTCGAAAGAGTCGCTGATCGCGCGACTCACCAAACATCCGCAGTCGTTGCAGCACGCGCGAGAGGACATTCACTGGCCCGAGTCGCTGCAACAGATTTTTGATCGAGCGCTGTCGCCCGAGCCCATCGATCGCTTTGACACCGTGTCGGACTTTTCGCACGCGTTGTCGGGTGCGATTAGCCAGATGACGCCATCGCAAACGGCCGAGTTATACCGTCGTGCGTTGGATATGCGCGTGGCAAGCGTTGCCGCGCGCACACCGCATACCGATCTTGAGTCGCTGCGTACACCAAGCGGCAATATCAACACGATGGGATTGTCCGCATCGCGAGATGTGAGAACCTCGGGCACCGGTTCTCGGGAAGCGGTTCGGGCCACCGGTGAGCTGATGACCATCGGCGGCACGAATGCGTCGGGGTCCATTCCTATCGTGAAGCCGCGCGCGCGGTGGCCGTTCATGATTGGTGGTGTCGTTGTCATCGCGGCCGCGGTGATGCTCTTTGCATCACAGCGCAAACGCGAAAGCGCGGGAACTGTCGGTGCGGATTCGAGTGCTGCGAATGCGGCCGCGCCGCGCGATACTGCGAAGCCGGCAACGACGGTCGCTCAAGGGACTAAGCCGAGTTCGGCCGACTCTGCGGCGAGCAACGCCGAGTCGGCAAAGAAAATCGCAAAGTTGCATGCGGATAGCATCGACGCTGCGCGTCGCGATTCGGTCAAAAAGGACCTGATCAAAAAGAAAAAAGCGTCGGCGGATAGCGCGGCACGAGTGGCAGCGGTGCGGTCGCGTTTTCCAGAAGCCAATACGCGATCCATGATATCGCGCGGCATCGACTGGAAGGGACGTATGGCGCGCGACAACGACCTGCGCGTCGTGATCATGGCGCCCCCGATGTTCGTGTGGCGCGCGGAAGAAGCCGCGAAGTGGCGCGAAGGAAATCAAAAACCTGGCGGCGGACTGTTTCCGCTCGTTGATCCGATTGAAAAGTGGAGCGCATGGAAGTCGTTGGTGAGTTCGCGTCGTGCGGTGTACGCAATCGAGGTCGCGCCCGACAAGGTGCCGTGGCCGGCCTACGCGCCGGAGAAGATTTTTGATATTCGACGAGGCGACGTACAGTCGGTCGAGTTGACGCGCGATGGAGTGCCTGTTGCCTTTGACGCACCGTCGCGCGTGCCCGCGTTTGTGAATCCGGCTGAACATTTGACGGCGAACAAGTCCGCGCCCAGCGCATTCGTGTTTATGGTATCGCCGACAACGTTCACTCCGCACGAAGACGGATCGTGGCCAAAGATCGAAGTGCTGGTGCACGACAACACGCGCGCGGGCAAGCCAATCAAGGTGTCGGTCTCTGAGTCGATGGTGAAACGATTGTACGACGACCTCGCGCCGTGGCGCGACGCGATAGCCAAACCGTGAATGCCGCGCGTGCGCGTCGCGATCGTGTGATGCGCGCTGCGCGATGACGCCGGACTCAGAGTCATCGATGATCGGCAGCGTCATCGCGGATCGCTATCGCATTTTGTCACACGTTGGCGAAGGCGGCATGGGCCAAGTGTTCATGGCGGAGCACGTGCACATGAAGCGTCGCAGCGCCATCAAAGTGATGCGACCGGCATTGATCGGAGACGCCGAAGCATTGCAGCGGTTCCGGCGCGAAGCAGAGAATGCAAG
>JANXUN010000483.1 GCA_025356185.1 Gemmatimonadaceae bacterium | reverse complement strand
CCCCAGCGGTTTCTCGAACTCGGCAGTAATAATAGGGAGCTTGAGCAGACCTCACACGTGCCAACGAAATTGCGACCGTCCTCCCGCGCGATATCAATGTTCCGGCCACTCGCCCTCGCGTGCACCCTCACGGTGCTCACCGCGACCGCACTTCACGCGCAGCGATTCCGCGGCGGAGGCGGTGGCTGCTCGTGGGACGGCGATGGCATCGGTTCGGCCGAACGCGCGACCTATTGGACCAACCCGCTCATGCACAACGTGCCGTATGACGGACGCGTCCTCATCGCGCGTATCTGGTACTCCGGATACTTCGCATTTTGCGCAGCGTCCGCTCCGTACGGCAACGAAGTCAGCGTCGGCTGGGCGCACGATTTTCCGCACCCCGAGGAAAATGTCGCCAAGATGGTGAACGGCCTGTCGCTCGCCCGCACTCACGTGAGTTCGAACATTTTCAAGTTCGACGATCCGGCACTTGGCCACTTCCCTGTCGCCTATCTCACCGAGCCCGGCGGCTGGTTCCCCAACAAAAGTGAAACCGCCGCAGCGCGCAGTTATCTCATGAAAGGTGGTTTTCTCATCATCGATGATTGGCGCGGCCCTTCTGCCACGAGAAACGCGCTCGCCGCGCTCAAGGCGATTTTCCCTGAACTGCGCCCAATCGTGGTTCCCGAAAGTCATCCGATTTTTAATTCGTTCTTTCAAATACGAAACGCCTACTCGCTGCTGCGCAATCAGAATCGCGGCTACGGCGGGGAGCCGGCATTTGTCGGCTATTTCGAGAACAACGATCCCAAGGGCCGCATGCTGGTGATCTGCGACGTCAACGAGGACATCAAAGACTATTGGGTGTGGTCGGCAACCGGACGCGACGCAATCGATGTGAGCAATGAAGCCTACAAAATTGGTATCAACTACATCTTGTACACACTGACGCACTGATAGTTGTCGCGCAGCGCGCGTTCCGGACGCAGATTCCTGCCTATCTTCGACCACAGAGCTATCATGATTCGTTCGCCGTTCGCCGCCGTTTCGCGCGCGCGTGTCGTTGCCTCGGCACTCACGATCAGCACCGTTGCGTGCACGACGCGCGACACCGCGCCACGCTCGTCACATTCACTCGCTGGCGACTGGGATGTGTATGTCGCGCTTGGCGCGAACGCCGGCGACGGTTTCGAAGGGTGGCGTCGCATGGGCTTCGCGCACTTCGACAACGCAGACTCCGGAGTGGTGGGCGTCGTGCGTCGTCGTGTTGGCACGCCCATGCTGTCGGTGACGCACGTCAATGCGACGGGTGACTCGGTCCATCTCATCAGCAACGGTACCGCGTCCCTCGCAGCGATGTGGCATGGCGATACGGTGAGCGGTGTGCTGATGGAAACGGACAAGCCCGCGGGGCGGCGTTGGCGTTTCATTCGCCGCACGTCGCCGTTCACGGTGGAACAACCCTACGCGTTGTGGTCAGGTCCACTATCCGATTCCACCTACGCCGTGACCGAAGACACAGCCGTGTTCATGGCGACGCGCGATGGCGCGAAACTGGTGAGCTATATCGCGCGACCCGTGGGCACTGGACCATTTGGTGTGGTGCTCCAACGCACGCCCTATACGCGCATCCTACACCCCGCGGGACGGTACTGGGCCTCGCACGGCTACATCTTTGTCGCGCAACATGTGCGCGGTCGCGACATGTCCGATGGCAAGGACTTTGGTGACTACGACACCGATGTACGTGACGGATACGACGCGGTGGAATGGGCGGCCAAACTTCCTGGCGCGAATGGAAAGGTGGGGATGATCGGACATTCTGACGAAGGTCGGCTCGCGTGGTACGCCGCGGTGAGTGCGCCCCCTCACCTTGCCGCGCTGGCGCCCTCCGCGGCCACCGGTGATCCATGGCGCATTGTGCCGTACGAAGACATGGTATTCTCGCCAATCAACGTCGCGTGGGCATGTCTCATGCGCGCGCGCACGCTGCAGAGCACCGACAATCTCGACATCGGTTCGGCGATGATGCACCTGCCGCTTTCCGACTTGCCGCAAAAGCTTGGCTGCGGGCAAGTGCCGCTTTGGGATCGTTGGATCGCACATCCGAATCTTGACGCGTACTGGCGTGCGCATGCAGTGACGACGGACATAGCGAAGGTGCGGGCACCGGTGCTGCAGATCTCCGGTTGGTACGACGACTCTCGCGGTCCTATTGACTACACGCTGGCGCTGCAGCGCGTGCCCGGACATCCGTTTATTCGCGTCGTGATGGGGCCGGGCGCGCACAAAGGTGTGGACTATGTGTCCGGCGAGTTCGGGCCGCAGTCGCGTGTAGACACACGTCCTCTGCAGTTACGCTGGTTCGATCACTATTTGCGGGGCGCGGACAACGGCGTCGACAAAGAACCGCCGTTCGACATCTTTGTTTTTGGCGACAACACGTGGCGCAAGGAAGCCGAGTTCCCGCTTGCGCGCACTGTGCCAACGAAGTGGTATCTCTCGTCTAGCGGCGACGCGCAGACCAGCCACGGCAATGGCACGCTGGATACCATGCCTCCGGTCGGCGCGGTGGCCGACACGTTTACGTACGATCCAGCAAAGCCGTCCCCGTACCTCATCGATTCGCGCGAACTGGAAACGTCGCTCAACGAAGACTTCACTACGCTCAATGCCACGCGGCATGACGCGCTGGTGTTCACCTCGACGTCACTTACAAAACCGATAGAAGTGACGGGTGTCATGCGTGCGACGATGTGGGCGGCCACTGATGCGCGCGACACAGATTGGAACGTGATGCTGCTGGACGTGTTCCCAGACGGGCATGCCGAGCGTGTGCAGGACGGCGTGGTTCGCGCACGTTTTCGACGTGGCAATGAGACGCCGTCGACGCTCACGCCAGGACAGGCGGAGCAATATGACATCGACCTGTGGTTCACCTCGCGCGTATTCACCGCCGGACATCGACTGCGGGTGAGCGTGTCCTCGGCACTCTTCCCCAAGTACAATCGCAACCTCAACACCGGTGGAAACAATGAGCGAGACTCCACCTTTGTTGTCGCGCACCAGCGGCTCCTGCACGACGCGGCGCACCCGTCGCATATCACCCTGCCGGTGATTCCGCGCTAAGGGCGCAGGAATTCATCGTTATCGCCTTGCAAGCGAAGGTCCTGCATACTTCCCGCACACCCTTTCAGGTACCGAACCGTATGAGACTTTCCATCGCGTTCCCGCTCGTCGCGCGCGCCCTGACCTGCACGCTGGGTCTGGCGCTGCCAATGCGGCTCATGTCCGCACAAACCGCGCCCACCGAAGGCCCGTACAAGGTTCTCAAGTCGGCGCGCGTCGGCGGCGAAGGGGGTACCGACTACATCTTCGCCGACGACGTGGGACGTCGTCTGTACATCCCGCGCGGCGCCACCCGTGCCGATAGCGCCAGTGGCCGACCGGCGTCGCCTGCGCGGATTTCCGTGTTCAACCTCGATGATCTGTCGCCGATGGGCGAGATCATTACCGCGCCAAACTCGCAAGGCAACGGCGCGGCCATCGACCCGAAATCGGGGCACGGGTTTACGAGCAGTCGGCCCGGCATCACGATGTTCGACACCAAATCGATGCAGCTGATCAAGTCCATCCCGATCGACTCCGGAGTCGGTCCCGATGGCATACTGTTCGATGGTTTTAACGACCACGTGTACGTGTTCAGTCACCCCACCAAGGACGCGACGGTCATTGATTCCAAGACGGGTAACGTGCTTGGCCGGATCGACTTAGGCGGCGTGCCAGAACAGGCTGTCGCCGATGGAAAGGGGTTGCTGTACGTCGTCATGCAAGACGCGATCGGCAGCGTCACCGTGGTCGACGTGAAGACCATGAAAGCCACGGCGCACTGGACGTTCGTCGACAAAGGTGCGTGCAACGGTCTTTCGCTCGATGCAGCGAACAAGGTGCTATTTGCGTCGTGTGGACGCTCCGGCGTAGTTGCCGGTGCGCCGGCGCCCACACCAGGCGGCCCACCGCCGGCGCCAGCCGTTCCGATGATGGTCGTAATGAGCGCAAAGGACGGCAAGATTTTGACCAGCCTTCCCCTTGCAGGAAGTTCGGACGGCGGTGCGTTCAATCCGAAAACGCGTGAAGCGTTCAGCTCGCACGGCAACGGTACGCTCACCATCGTGAGCGAAAAAAGTCCGACGCAATTTGACGTGCTGCAAAATCTCAATACGATGAACGGAGCGCGCACAATCGCCTTCGACGGCAAGACTGGGCACATCTTCGTGATGAGCGTCGAGCGCGGTCCTGCGCCTCCACCGCCGCCGACAGGCGGACGAGGCGGTCAAGCGCCCGTGATTCCCGGATCTTTTACGGTCTTGATGATCGGGAAGTAGTCGCACGAAACAACCAGCGAGCGTCAGGTGGGCGGATCCTTTTTGCGGAATCGACCGCCGATTCCTTTCAGGACTCCGCCCACACCGCTCGCACCTTTTTTCGCGACTTCACCGGCGCCGCCCGCGCCTTTTTTCGCGAGCGTGCCTGCGCTGCCGGCACCATTCTTTGCGAGCGTGCCGGCGCCTTGCACTCCTTTTTTCGCGAGCGTTCCAGCGCTCCCCGCTACGCCGCGCGCGAGTCCCGAGTAGTCGATGTGCCATTCGGGTTTGTCGAGCGACCCGACGACGTTGATCGGAATGTTCACGCCCGAGACGTCGTTCGCCTCACGTCCGCCCTGACCAACCGACGTCACGACAACCTTCGCGTTTGCGACGTAGCTAATCGTGTTGCGACCAAAGTCGACCGTGCCAATACCACCCAAGCGAATGAACGGCGAGAGCGCGTGCAGATCATTGCTGGACGCGACGCCATTCTTGATCGCAATGCTCATGCGCATCTCTGAAAAGTCTGTCTTCGTCGTCGGATCATACACTTCTTTTCGACGCAGCAGCGTGGCTTTCACATTGCGCACACGTTCGGCGAGATTGACGCCCTTAATCGCCGCATCCTTGAGAACCACTTTCACCGTGCCGTTGAGCGCGTGTTTCATGGCGTTGAACGACGCGCCGTGCGAGCGAAGATCGAGGTTCACACTGCCTCGTCCATTGAATCGGTCTTGACGCGAGAGTTCCTGCATCAACGTGCCAACAGCCACGTTGTCGAGTTGCTCGGCGATAACCAGTCGATTGCTGTCGGCGGAAATGCTTACTGTGCCCGCGACGGTGCCACCGTACAGCTGCGCCGCGTGTGGCCCGATGACAAGCGTACCGTCCGCGAGTTTGACAGTAACGGCGACCGCTTGCAGTTTCGCGCGACTCATCTTGAGCGCGCCCGCGTGAAACGTTCCGTTTACCGTCTTGCCTTTCAGCATCGACAAGTCGATGAGCGTATCCGGCTTCACGGCAGTTTTGGGATCGCTCTTCACTTCGCTTTTCGTCGGCGATATGTAGCGATCTAAATCAATTTGATCGACGCTGATATCAAACTTCGCGTCGAGCGGAGCCGTGTTTGCGACATTGACCGTCGCCTTGATGTTTGATTCATCAAGCTTCGTTGCGAGCGTGGCGTCGAGCGTGTGTTTTGACAAACTCGCTTTCACCGACGCTTTCGCATTGCCAGTAAACGATTTGTCTTTGAGCTTCGCGTTCCACGCTGCCGCGATTTCCGGAAACGAAAACGCGGCGGCTGATCCTTCAACTGCCGCCATCTTGAACGTCGCGGTCACTTGCCGCGCTGGCCCCGACAGTTTCAGTGACGCGTCAACCGCAGAGCCGGTCGCGCGCGCCGGCGTGATCTCAATCCGTGGGACATTGAGGTTCACGCTCACCGTATCGGTGTCGTAGCGCCCACCAACCTTGAGCGCGAATTTTTCTGCGCCAATTTCTTGGCTGTTAAGATCGAAGCGCAGCGCGCCACTCATCGTGGCTTTGAGATCGACCTCTGGTTCATGTCCAACAATACGCGCGTCGAGCGCTACCGGTCCCGCAACGACACCATCAAGCCGACCGGTGGTGAACTTCATTTCGACAAGCGTGAGTTGCTGACCGGTGAGATCATCGCGGTAAAACATTTTCGCGCGATCGATGTTGACCGCACCCACGTGCACGTTGGGATACGGCGCGTTGGGATCCAGCAGATCGCCGTAGTTCAACTTGCCGTTCTTGTCACTGACGACGCGCGCATTGAGCCCAAGCACGTTCATCTCTTCGAGCTGAATCACTCCCGAAAAGTACGGCATCACGCGTACGGCGATGTCCGCCGAGTCCAGCGAAATAAATGTCGTGTCGCTATTGAGTTCTGAGAGCGACAGCTTTCCCATCGTGATGCGCGCAACAGGGAACAGCGTGAGCGCCGGCACGCCTTCGATTTTGAGCGTGCGGTGTTTGTCCGCCATCAACTTCTCAAGTCGTCCCTTCACGAAGGACCCGT
>JANXUN010000620.1 GCA_025356185.1 Gemmatimonadaceae bacterium | reverse complement strand
CGTCGATCCTGCCGCCGTCGCGACGGAGGCTACCGCCTGAGCAACCGTGACGTCGAGAGTAGATGTCGCCGTGCCGCTCTTCGCCGAGATGGTCGCCGTGCCGTTACCGACCGACGTCACGGTCGCGCTGCTCCCCGATCCACTGACGGTCGCGACCGACGCATTACTCGTCGACCAGGTAATCGTCGGGCTGCTTACCGTCGCGCCGGACGCATCCTTGGCGACAGCGCTAATGACGCGGGTGTCCGCGAACGACGTGAATGCACCCGCGGCCGAGGCCGTCAGCGTGATGCTTGCCACCGTCACGACCGGCTGCGTCGTATCGGAGCTTCCGCCTCCACACGCGCCGAATATCACCACGCCCAAGACGACAGACGTCCGTACAATCGTTCGTAACATAAGAGGCTCGGTTGACAACGTAATGGCACGCTACAACACGCGATTTGCGCGATGTGTCCCCAATATACCGGTAAAACTTGCGGCTGGACGGGCGAGCTGTTGCACCACAGCTTGGCCGGTATGACTCCTTCAACAGCCCGTCCCGTCGACTTGTCACTTTCGTCCCTTTGGATGCCCTTCACCAACAACCGGGCGTTTAAGGCCGCGCCGCGATTATTGTCGCGCGCCGAAGGAATGTTCTATCACGATGTCGATGGTCGGCAAATCGTGGACGGCATTTCAGGGCTCTGGTGCGTGAACGCGGGACATGGGCGTCGCGAAATCGTCGATGCCATCGCGCACGCGGCTGGTGAATTGGACTTTGCTCCGCCTTTTCAAATGGGGCACCCGCTTTCGTTCCAGTTGGCGCAGCAGTTGGCGGAGTTGCTGCCGACGGGGCTGGACCGCGTGTTCTTTACGAACTCCGGGAGCGAAGCTGTCGACACCGCGCTCAAGATCGCGCTCGCATATCATCGCTCGAGAGGCGAACCGCAGCGAACGTGCTTCATTGGACGTCAGCGCGGATATCACGGCGTAGGCTTTGGCGGCATCTCGGTTGGTGGGATCGCGCCCAACCGCCAAGCATTTGAGGCACAGCTGCTGCCGCACATTGATCATCTGGCGCACACTCATGACCTCGCGCGTAACGCGTACTCGCGCGGGCAGCCGATGCATGGCGCGGAGTTCGCTGATGATTTGGAACGCATCGTCACGGCCCGTGGCGCGCACACCATTGCCGCGGTGATCATTGAACCCGTTGCGGGATCAACCGGCGTGCTCGTGCCACCGCGTGGCTATCTGGAGCGCCTGCGCTCGTTGTGCGACACGCACGGCATTCTGCTGATCTTTGACGAAGTCATCACGGGGTTCGGTCGCACAGGTTCCGCGTTTGGCGCCACGACGTTCGGCGTCACACCCGATATGATGACACTCGCTAAGGGGATTACGAACGGCGCGGTCCCCATGGGCGCCGTGTGCGCCGCGCGCGCAATTCATGACGCGATTGTTGATAGCGCCGCACCGGGCATCGAGTTTTTTCACGGCTACACGTATTCCGGACATCCGCTTGCCGCAGCAGCGGGACTCGCGACGCTCGCACTCTACGAATCAGATGCGCTGTTCGCGCGCGCGGCAGCGCTCGCGCCGGTTCTTGAACGCGCGGTTCACGCGGTGCGCGGCGCGGCGCATGTGATCGACGTACGCAACATCGGCATGGTGGGCGCCATTGAGTTGGCGTCGCGCGACGGAGCCGTTGGTGCGCGCGCCGGCGCGGTGTTTATGGAGTGCTATCGTCGCGGTATACTGATCCGTCAGACGGGCGAAACCATTGCGATCGCACCGCCACTCATCATTAGTGAGGCGCAAATCGACGAGATCGTTAGTACCGTCCACGACGTACTTGCAACGGTGGCCTAGTCTCATGCACTGTTCGATGAAGCGTCCACGCGGCGCACGCGCGGTTGCTCGTGCGATCGCCGTGACAGCGATTGTCGCCACTTCGGTCGCGCCGCGCGCACATGGCCAGCAGGCCGCGCCTCAGCCAACGTCGTCGACGGCGCGCATGGCCGGTACTGGCGTCTCGCACGAACTTGCGGTGTCACGTCACGCAGAACTGTCGGATGTGAAATACGCACTGACGCTTGATGTCACGCGACGTGATACGGCGGCCGGTGTCGTGGTGGTCACGTTTACGCGACGCCCACAAGCACACGGCGCACTGCTGCTGGATTTTCGCGGCATTGCCGTCGATTCGCTTCGTGTGAATGGCACGGCGACGCAAGTGACGCGCGCCGTATGGAACGGTGCGCATGTCGCGATTGACAGCGCCCTCCTCACGCGCGGCACCAACGAAATACGTATTGGATTTCGCGCGCCGATTGCGGCCGCGGGCGCCAGCATCATTCGTACGCACGACGCGACGGATAACAGTGAATATCTGTATACGCTGTTGGTGCCGTCTGATGCGAATTTGCTGTTTCCGTGTTTTGATCAACCCGACGTCAAAGCGCGCGTGTCGTTCGCCTTGACAACACCGCGTGGGTGGCGTGCGCTCGCGAACGGCGCACCGCAGTCGGTCGATACGGCGTCCAACACATTGACGCATCATTTTGCGACGACCGCGCCGCTGAGCACGTATCTGATCGCGTTCGCTGCCGGTCCGTGGAACGTCGCAACACGTTCGGCCGCCATGACGGATGGCGCGGCGGCGCGCGATGTCTCGATATGGGTGCGTGCATCGCGCGCGAAGGAAGCCGATGCCGATACGCTGATCGCGATGAACGCGCGCGCGCTGCGGTGGTTGGGTACGTGGTTTGGCATTCCGTACGCGTTCAACAAGTTCGACTTTTTGTTAGCGCCGGCGTTTCCCTTTGGCGGGATGGAGCATCCAGGCGCGGTGTTCTACAACGAAGAGACGTTCATCTATCGCGAGCGCCCCACGACAACGCAGCTACTCGGCCGTCAGGCCACCGTGTATCACGAGGTCGCACATCAGTGGTTTGGCGACTATATGACGATGCGTTGGTTTGACGACCTGTGGCTCAAAGAAGGCTTTGCGACGTATATGGCGGCGAAGATGCAAGCGGCGCTTGAGCCGCAGGCGACTGCGTGGAAGACATTTTATTTGCGCAACAAACCGGTCGCGTATGCGACGGATGCGACCGAAGGCACGACTCCGGTGTGGCAGTCGCTCGCCAACCTGGATCAAGCGAAAAGCAACTATGGCCCGATCGTGTACAACAAGGCGCCGGGAATTCTCCGCCAACTGAATTTTTTGGTGGGCGATAGTGCATTCCAACTGGGCGTCCAACATTTTCTGCGCACGCATCCCTATGGGAATGCCACGTGGCGCGAATTGCTCGCGTCGATTGGCGGAGCCGCGCATCGTGATCTGTCAGCGTGGGGCGCGTCGTGGATATTGCGCCCTGGGATGCCCATTGTGGAACAACGATTACGCGTCGAGAACGGGCGCATTGCTGCACTCACGTTGACGCAACGACCCGCGCAACCTTCCCTGTCCGGCACCGCGGCGTGGCCGATCAACATGCAGGTGCTGATCGCATACGCTGACGGACGACAAGAGCGAATTCCCGTGGAGATGCGCACGCGCACGTTGGATGTGGCTGCAGCGCGTGGGAAACCGGCGCCTGCGTTTGTGTTTGCGAATGACGGAGACTTTGGCTACGCGTTGGTGCTTCCTGATACGGTGAGCGTCGCGTGGCTTGAGCAGCACATTGGCTCGGTTCGCGATGATTTCCTGCGCGCGATGTTGTGGGGTTCGCTGTGGGATTTGGTGCGTGAGGCGCGTTTGGCACCGGA
>JANXUN010000605.1 GCA_025356185.1 Gemmatimonadaceae bacterium | reverse complement strand
GGCCTCAACGCGAACACTAGGGCGACCCATACGCCAGTCGCCAGTCCGATCGTAAGCGGCGTAAACTCCAAGGCGATCTGCACATCGATCGGAAGAAAATCTGCGACGACGCGCGGCAATAGAAACTGTATGCCGACGCCTAGCAGCGCGCCGACGGCTGCGCCGAAAAATCCCATCGCGACGGCCTGCACCAGGTAGATACCAAGCACTTGGCGACTCGTGGCGCCGAGACAACGCAGCACCGCTACGGTGTCAATCTTTGCCGAAACAAATGCATTGACTCCGCTCGCGACACCCACACCGCCCAGCAACAGCGCGATCAGACCGATGATGCTGAGAAAATCGGCGAGCCTCCCGACGGCTTCTGTTAGATCGGCTTCAGTACTGGCAACCGTAACGACCCGCACGCGTGTGCGCGGATTCGGCATCGTGAGTTGCGCCTGACCGGCGTTTGTGCTTGGGGAAGCGGTCAGCGAGTCCGGTCTGGCCGCGGTATCGACCTTGGTTGCCGCCGCCGTCGAACTGTCCGGAGCCTCGTCAACGGGCGCGCCTCGCGAACCGCCGCGATCGCGGCGTGCGTCGATCGAATCCTGCATCGCGGCCAAACGCGGATCGATGCGACGTCGCAACGCACGCGCAAACTTCGCCGCGTCACGTTTCCCCGACAGTGCAGGTGGCAATCGCAACACCACATCGTAGCTCGCGCGGCTGCCAAACTTGAGCAATCCAGTCGACTCCACCCATTTGGCTGAGATGTACACGCGCGGTCCAATCACCGATGCGATCGCAGCATCACCGGGCGCATTGCCAAGCGTGCCGCCAATTCGAAACATGCGCGTGCCCAGTCGGATTGAGTCGCCGACAGACGCGCTGACCGCGATCAACAGCGACGGATCGACGAACGCGACTGGCTCGTCGTGCACCGTACTCCACGCCTCAGCGGGAATCGTTTCGACGCGGCCGTAAAACGGATATCCCGGTGTAATCGCGCGCACTTGTACGAGGCGTGTACCACCCGATGGCACGGCGAGCGCCATCGACGCGAACGTCGTCACGCGCACACTCGGAATGTTCTGCGTTCGCAACGAGTCAAGCAGGGTATCGACGACGGCGGGCATCGCGGCGCCGGCTTTCAGCGCGATATCACCGCCAACCAAGGTGCGCGATTGATCACGAATCGAGCTCGTGACGTTACCCGCGAACGAATCAATGGCGACCAGTGCAGCAACACCGAACGCGATCGACGACATGTACAACGCCAAGCGTCGGCGCGCGGTGCGACTCTCGCGCCAGGCGAGGCGCAGTAGTGTGGCGGTGGTCACGCGTCGACGATTGGCGCCGCGGGCATCGCGCTGCCTGCCGCACGATGTTGCACGTCGTCCACCACCAATCCATCACGCAAGCGAATGGTACGCTGCGTGCGCGCAGCCAACGCAGCATCGTGGGTCACCAACACGATCGTACAGCCGCGTTCACGATTGAGAGACTCCAACAACTCAACAATTCGCTCACCGGTAGCGCCGTCCAGATTTCCCGTGGGCTCATCGGCAAACAAAATGCGCGGATCGTTCACGAACGCCCGTGCAAGGGCAACGCGTTGCTGTTCACCACCCGAAAGTTGCTGCGGAAAATGATGTGTGCGGTCGCTTAGTCCCACGCGGGCGAGCAGATCGTGCGCGCGTTCCCCGGCTTCGCGTGCCGTTGCGGCCCCAGAGAGTTCGAGTGGCACTTGTACATTTTCCAACGCCGTCAACGTGGGAATCAATTGAAAGCTTTGGAACACAAACCCCACTTTCTGTCCGCGCAGAACAGCGCGTTGGTCTTCGTTTAGGGAGCCCAGATCGGTACCATCCAGTGAGACCGTTCCTGCCGAGGGCGTGTCGAGTCCCGCGAGTAGTCCGAGTAGCGTCGTTTTGCCGCTTCCCGATGGGCCGACAATTGACACAAACGCCCCCTGCGGCACGTCAAACGTGACATCATGCAGCACAGTGAGCGGCGATGTGCCACTTTGATACGACTTCGTTAACCCGCGAGCGACAAGCATGGAATTGGTGCAAAGGAAGACAACGATTCTTGCGGCGATGCTGTGGACGATCACAGCGGCGTGCGGTGCGCGCGATTCGTCCAGCACGCCAGCCGCCTCGCAAGCTGCTAAGAAATCAATAGACGCGCCCACGGCGGCGGCAGCGGGTCACGGCGATCTCGCGGTCCGTACGTCGCTGGCGCGAAAACGTGTCGTGCTTCTTGGGACCAGTTTGACCGCCGGACTCGGGCTCGATCCCGACAAGGCATATCCCGCGCTGCTGCAGCAAAAGATCGACTCGGCGGGGCTTCCGATCACGCTGGTGAACGCGGGCCTGAGCGGCGAGACATCGGCTGGAGCACTGCGTCGAGCGGGATGGGTGTTGGATCAGCCGGCCGCGGCCGTACTTCTCGAAGTGGGAGCGAACGACGGGCTTCGCGGTGTTGACCCCGATTCGACGAAGGCGAACCTTATCGCTTTGATCAAGGCGATCCACGCGCAACAGCCGCGCGCGACGGTGTGGCTTGTGCAGATGGAGGCGCCGACCAATTTAGGACGCGGATACACGACAAAATTTCATCTTGCGTACACCGAATCGGCACAAGAGACCGGAACGACGCTGCTTCCATTTTTGTTGGACGGTGTGGCCGGCAACGCACGACTGAATCAAGCCGACGGCATTCATCCCAATGTTGAGGGATCGAAGCTCGTCGCGAACAGCATGTGGCGCGCACTGTCGCCACTTCTTGTCGAACTTTCACGCTAACTGTCGATGAACCGTTTTCGCGTTCTTGCCGCAATCGCGCCGACCGCTGCAGCGATTGTACTCACTGTTACTACGTCCGCCTCGGGTCTGCGCGCACAACCTGCGGCCGTTACTCCACGCGCGGCGATGTCTGATCCTGCGCTCTCGCCAGATGGCCGAGAGCTCGCGTTCATTGCGGGCGGCGATGTGTGGACTGTACCAGTTGCCGGTGGTGATGCGCGACTCATGATCGCCCACCCTGCAACAGAATCACGACCGTTGTGGTCGCCCGATGGCACGCGCATCGCGTTCACATCGACGCGCACGGGCAACGGGGACATTTACGTGTTGGACATCGCGTCGGGGCGCCTGTCGCGTCGCACGTTCGACGATAGCAAAGATCAACTCGACAGTTGGTCGCGTGATGGACAGTGGTTGTACTTCTCAACGAGCGCGAGCGACATCTCAGGGATGAACGACGTGTGGCGCGTGCCGGCCAAAGGGGGCCAACCGACCGCTGTGGCCGCTGATCGCTACGCAAGCGAGTACTGGGGTGCGCCGTCGCCCGATGGCACCACGCTCGCGATCACCGCGCGGGGCGCGGTGTCCGGGCAGTGGTGGCGTCATGGTCATTCGCACTTA
>JANXUN010000577.1 GCA_025356185.1 Gemmatimonadaceae bacterium | reverse complement strand
TTCCAATCCGTACGGCATGGTGCTCGTGACCGGACCGACAGGATCGGGAAAGACCACCACGCTGTATTCGGCGCTGTCGAAGATCAACAACGGCGACGTCAACATCATGACCGCCGAACAGATTGTACTCGACCGGATCTTCGGCGGTCATGATGTTGACGTCGCCGTTGTTGATCTTCGACAGCGCCGAATACAGCGTGGTGGTCTTTCCCGATCCTGTCGGTCCGGTCACGAGCACCATGCCGTACGGATTGGAAATCGCTTCCATCAACTCGCGTTCGGCGCGCGGCTCAATACCAAACTTCTCGAGATCGAGCGTCAGGTTGCCTTTGTCGAGAATTCGGAGCACAATCTTTTCGCCAAACAACGTTGGCAGTGAGCTGACGCGAAAGTCGATGACTTTCTTGCCGACTTTGAGTTTGATACGACCGTCTTGCGGCACGCGACGTTCGGCGATGTTCAGCGACGCCATGATTTTGAAACGCGAGATGAGCGCCGCGCGCATTTTGAGGGGCGGCTTCATCACTTCTATCAGCGCGCCGTCGATACGATAGCGCACGCGCAATTCGTGTTCAAAACATTCAAAATGAATGTCTGACGCGCCTTTGTTCACGGCATTTGTCAGAATCGCGTTGATGAGTTTGACGACGGGTGCTTCGTCGACTTGCGCGGCCAACGCGTTCGCATCGTTGACGTCAGTCTCGGTCTCTAAGACTTCGACGTCATCTTCTTCCGCTGCTGCGATGTCCTGCAGTAGCGTCTTCATTTCAATTTCGTTGGCCTCGTAGTGCTTCTCGATGGCCGCGCGCATCGAGTATTCACCCGCCAACACGGGCACAATATCGTAGCGCGTAATGAACTTGAGGTCGTCCACCACGCCCATCATCGTCGGATCGGCGATTGCCACAGTCAGCTGTCGGCCATCGCGTTTGAGCGGCAACACGGTGTGCTTGGACGCGAGCTCTGCGGGAATCAGCTTGAGCAGGCGCGTGTCGACTTCAAAGCGGGCGAGGTCGACGGCCGGCATGCGGTACTGTCGGGCAAGCATGCGCACGACCTCGGTCTCTGGCACCATGCCCAACTTCACGATAGTAAGGCCGAGTCGTTGTCCGGGATATTGCGCTTGCTCTTGCAGCGCCTTTGTGAGTTGCTCGCGCGTGAGTAGCCCCTCCTTGAGGAGGAGCTCGCCGAGCCGTTCGGAGGCCCGATTACTTAGTGGCGCGGCGGGTGCAGCCATACACAGACAATGATCGTCAGGTTGTGGGGTGCCAGCGATTACGAGCCGCGGACGCGGTCTCACTCTGGAATGGACGGTGCCAGCCTCAAAACGTCACCATGGGCTGTAGCAGGGACGACACGGTGGTCCCAATGCCGTGGACGTGACGGAGGTCGTCCATGGAGCGAAAAGGTCCGTGCTGAATTCGCCAGGCAACTATCCGTGCCGCGAGGGCGGGACCGATGCGTGGCAACTGCTCCAGTTCGGCGGCGGTCGCGCGGTTGATGTCGACCGGCACCTGGGGTTGACCTCGAGATCGCTGTATCGGGAGTTTCGGCTGCTTGGTCTCAGGACTGGAATCACGCAGCCTGGTTCGTTTTGGGCGCTCTTGCGGAGCGCTGTCCGTTTTGGCGACGCGCCGTCGAGGTGCACGTGATCGCGTGTCGGTTTTGCTGGTGCTGGCCTTTCCTGTCGAGCCGCGGGTTTTGCGTGCGGAGTCGACCGCGGCCAGCTGCGCCTCGAGCGCGCTCGAGGCGTCCGTTGGCCGCACTGGTCCGCCGGCGAGACGTTCAGCGGCCGCGACTTCGTGACCGAGCTTGGCGCTGTGCAATACGCGCACTCCGCCACCAACTAGGGCGACTCCGGCGAGAAAAAGGAGCGCGTTGCGTTCGGCGGGCGTGGGCATGCGCGATGATACAACGCATCGCGCCGAACACCGTTACCGCGCGAACGCCCACCAGATCATTTAAGCGCGAGGCGATGGTGATCGTGTCGCGTCCGCACGTCGCCGTAAGCGGTCACGACCAGGAGCGTCCTCGAACGTGAAATGTCCTCGAATGCGGTCCGCTATCGCAATTCGCCCGCGAAGAATCGCAAGCTCAGGACGACACTCACAAACGTTGTGACCAATCGTCGATTAAAATTGCGATCGAACGAGATGCCGTGCGATCCGGTCAAACTGAACGTCACCTGATCGGAGAGTTCGGTGTCCGCATTGAAATTGAACGTTTGACTTCCGCTGTTGGTGAGCACCGATGGCAGGAGCAGCGAGGGGCTGAGCGGATCGACTGTTGGCGCCGTCGTCGCGCCCCCGACCGTGGCGACCGTTACATCGGATTGATATGACAAGCTTGAGCGCAGCAGCCCAGTGCGCGTGTTCCACTTCTTGGGCAACGGAAAGCTACGGGTTAGTCGGAAGCTCATGCGCGTGGTGTTGCTGGCCGAGAGCGAGCCGGGCCTCGCGTCGTCGCGCGATGTGAGATCGTAAGACGCATTCGTGGACAAATTTCCCAACAACGGCCACACCACGGTGCCGCCAACTAATCGCTTGCTCGTACGCTGTGTGCTGCGATCAGTCAGGCCGCCCGTTTCGCTGGGAATGACGGTTTCAAATTTCGTGGCGACGTAGCTGCTATTGAGCGACAGCTGTGATATCGCGCGCGCCAACACTCCCGTGGGACGCCAGTTCCAGCCCAAGGAAAGGTCGGGGAGCGTGCGTCGCTCGCTGCGAATGACCGCCTGAAATCCGTCGAGAGAGCGTCGCGTCCACGCCTCGGATGATCCGTTTTCGTACTTGCTTTGGAGGTTGACCGAAAACGGCAAATTGAGGGCGGCGATAGCCGAGAAGTTTTGCGCGCGGCCGGCCGTGGTCGCAAGGCGATTGTTCGTGAGTCCACGGAATTGATCGACGCTACCCAATCCAAATTGATAGCCGAGCCCGGGATCGAACGTGGTATTGTCGTAGTTCGACGTGATGTCGTGCTGCCAGTTCACGTCGACGGGCGCAATCATTTTCGCGAACGCGTACACCCACGACTTGTCGGACGAGTGTGACATCAGCAAACGTCCAAGTTCTAGCTGCGTACCCGTCGAAAAGTTTTGCGCGGCGCCCAGGCGTTGCGGCAAACGGAACGCGCCGGTGCTGTCGTTTTCGCGCAGCAGGGCGCGCGCATTCGGGTCTTTCGAAAGCCTGAACGAACTGCGGAAATCCGCGTGCGGTTGCAGCCACGTGGAAATTTGCGGTCGAAACAGAATACCGCTGGACAGCGTGCGCTCTTGCTCCAAGCCAACCGGCGCCCCAAGCACCCGCAGCCGCTCTGCAGCCGCGGCTTGTCGACGATCGGTACTGTCGGTGCCGATGTTGAGTTCGCGGAAGTCGCGCAAGTCGAGCACCTGACGTGCATCAACTGTGGCGAGCAATCCGACGGTTGGACGTAACTCTAGGCGCACGTTGTTCACCCACGCGTGCGTCAGACCGTAAATCACTCGCCCGGTGTCGGACAGCGAAGCCGCCGCCTTCGTGAACGACGTCGTTGAGTTTGCCGAGCGCGCGAGCGCGCTCGTTACACGAAACGACGACGGCGCCCATCGGTAGTTGGCTCCGCGAAAGTTTTTGATCCCGTCACTGTCGCGCAACCATTTTGGCAGAATGTCAAAAATCATGTCGAGAAACTTCGGCAGGTGGCTCTCTCGCCGATCATCAGAGATGTCGAGCGACGCTGCCATCGCGTAGTTCGACACACTCCCCTGCTGAAATGACGATTGCGAATTGCCACTCGACCACGAGCCCGCCATCGACAGGCCATTCACAAAAGGTGCATACCATCCTCGCGTGATCGGCACGGCGCGCCGCAGAGCGAGCGAGTAGTTTAGACGCCGATCGTACGGATTGCGTAGTCCAGCAATGCCACTGGCACGCACGTCCGACTTGTTGATAAATAATTGATCGACATTCGCGCTTCCATAATCGATACTGAGTGGCGCGATGATACCGAGACTCGCAGGGAGCATGCGATCGAGATGCAACGTGGTGCCGATGCTTAATCCGTTGCTTGTTAAGAACGATGGCGTTTCGCCCAGCTGACGGAAGTTCGGATCGCGGCGACTCATGTTGACGCGGAAGTCGGCAAGATCGCCGGCATTCAAACTCAACCCAACCTCCCCCGCGAATCCAATGTCGTCGACCACATCGGTAAGCCGGATGTCGTCGATCCAGAGCTCGAGCGAGTCGTTTGCAACGATGCCCGTGCCGCCGCGCGGAATGCTGTCGACGCGCACAAAACCCACGGCAAGTTCTTGCACGCCCGCAAGATTTGGCGGTGTGACGCTGGGATCGGCGCTGTAGACGATGTAGCCGTCTTGACATGCCGCGTAGCGACGAACGACTTGTCCGCGCGGCAATCCCGATTTGCGAATGAGCGCAAGGTCGGTGCCCGTGCATGCAAGCGAGTCTGATGACCCACGCAGGAAATTATTTTCCAGTTGCGCACGCAATATTTGGAATCTCGTAAGATCAACGCGCACTTCCGGGTCCCATGCATCGCGTGTCGGTCCAGCATTCACCGGCGTGCGATACATGTAAAAATTGTTCTCGTCGCGTCCGACCTTGATGTAGCCGTTCAGTTCTCCCTGCGGGCCCCACCCATTGCCGCGACCTCGCATCCACACGCGCAGCGTTTTGTAACCCATAAAGGTCTTTGTGCCCTCGGGAAACCTGTAGAACGCTTCTGCGCGATCAAACACGGGAAATTGCTGCCCGGGAATGCCTGCCTGCAGACGGAGTGCGCGCTCGTTCACCTGTATCTTCACCGCGCTCAAATCGGACTGTCGCGTGTCGGCAATATTTTCGACGCCGGGCGGCGACGCATACGGCAATATCGACGTCGAATCGAGCGTACCAATTACGCCGGCGATCACATACCCCGCGTTCAACGCACTCGAGTCACCGGCGATGCCGCTGATCGGTCGCTCCGCGCGCTTAAGCCATGGCGCGCCCACCAAATTCAGCCGCGCAATCGCGATGCGCTCAAAGTCATCGTCGGCGGCCAGCGTATTCGACACCATCGTCATGCGCATCGCGCGCATACGACGATCGTTTGGCGAATTGAGCTGTTCGACGGGGGCGCGCCAGTTGAGTTTGACTTGCACCCAGCACACGCTGTCGGTCGGCGCGCCGGTGGTTGAATCTGCCGAAGCGTAGCACTTCCCGACGCGCGTCCACGTGCGTTTGTCGCTTAAGTCCACCAAGAAACGCTTGAGCTGCTCATTCTCCGTCGCTGCCGAGGTGAGATTGAGCTGCCCATCGAGATCGATATCTTCTTCGTCGAGCCGATTGTTGCGGTTCGTGCAGTTGGCACGACTGTCGCCCAGCACCTGCACAATGGCGATCGACTGCAAACACAGGCGCACGTTGTTCGCGATCGACACGATCGACGCGCCCGATGTTTTGTCGATCACCACCAACGTGTCGATCACATCGCCGCCGATTCCACGATCGTTCTCGGCGGCGTTGAAGGCTCTGGAGAAGGGATCACGCTCCGAATCCAAGCGGTCATATCCCACGAGTCGCTTGCCGCGATATGTCGAGTCGGGCGGCAGTCCCGCACGAAGCGGCGCGTTGATGGTGAGCGACTCCGGCGCGAAGGTGACCGAGTTTTCGCTGATGTCGCCAAAATCAAAGACCAGCGACGGATTGCGTTTGAGTTTGCTCGCTTCGCTATACAGCAGCACAAAGAACTCAATGTTTTCGATGCGCGAGAGATCCGCGCCGCTGGGATTGAGCACGGTGCGCAACGAGCGCCACCGCCGACCACTCGGCGTCGCGCCAACTTTCGTGGAGTTACCGATTGTCCACGCGTAGCGTCGCGCCGCGGTTCCCGGCGTAAAGTCGTAAATGCCGCCAATTTTGAGCGGATACAGCGTCATCCACAGCAGTGGCTCTGAGGGTTGAATTCCATCGCCACTAATTTTGACCTGCGGATCAATTTGATCGATGCTGAATTGCGCGTAGTGTCCGACGCCATCGACGCCGTTGTTTTGATACGCGAGCGTCGAGACGCGATTGAGATCGAACGTCGACGAATTGAACGCCGTGGGTAAGACACTGCCGAGTGCGGGGCGCGAGCTGAAGTACCATGCGTTTTCTTGCAGCGAAAGAGAGAGTCCCGAGCTTCCTTCAAACGATTCAACGTAGGCTTGTCCTGCCGCATTTGGTTGCGGCTTGCTCATCGCAAACTCGCCTTGCAACGCGATGCGGCTATTCGATGTACTCTGACCGAATGGCAGTGCCTTCACCAGGCGATTGAGCGCTGTCGCGTCCCACTGCATGTTGGCGGTCATGCCGGCAACGAGCGAGCCTGTGGGTTCAAATCCCAATGGCGGTCGCGTGAGTCCGCCGGATGATTGCGACTGCGAGATCGCTGTGAACGACAGTTGTCCATTGTTGAGCGGAAACAGCGACGAAAATCCAAGAATCGTCACAGGTGCGGTCGCGAAGATTTGATTTTCCTCGTAGCGCACTGACACTTGTCGCGGTTGCGGAAACAGTGTGTCACCGCGAATAAACGTGACCGTGCCCAGCTCGTATTCCACTTTGTAGTCGACGTCGCGTTGCAGCATGCGATTGCCGATCGTAATGCGTTCAGAGTTGGGGCGCACCTGCGCGCTTCCCAAACGAATCGCGTACTGCGATGCACCGCCTTCGGATGAATACGTCTCGATCATGCGATAGATCGCCTGCGGGCGCTGCGCCGAATACAGATACTCATTCGGGTAGCGATACAACGTGTCATTGGCTGGATTGCCAGCGGGTTGCGCGAGACCGGCGCGCGCAAACGGCTGTACCGACGGAAAGAACACGAAGAAGTCGCGAATCAGCTTATCGCGTCCACCGCTCGACGCCGTGTAGTTAGGATCACTGGGGCGTGGCCAGACGCGATTCTCGACGTCAAAGGCCGTAGGGTTGGTCGCTTGCGACAGCCCAAACATTTGCAGATACGTTTCGCCGCGCGACGAATCGAATGGTTTTTCTTGATCACCCGACAGACCCGTCACCAACTTCAGCGTGACCGACT
>JANXUN010000573.1 GCA_025356185.1 Gemmatimonadaceae bacterium | reverse complement strand
TTTGGACCGGTCGGTGGCACAGGAATACAGATAGAAGGGGCGTCCGTCTACATCGACGCGCAAAAGGCGATTTTGCGTTACGCGATGCCCGGCGGCGCGCTCCCAACCACCACCCCCGATACCATCGTGAAGGGGTTGCCAGGAGGCGGACACGCGGCGCGTAACTTTGTCTTAGACGGTCGCGGCACCATGTATGTGAATGTCGGGTCGAACACCAATAGCTGTCAGGAAGCCGACCGCAAGAATGCTTCCAAAGGCGTAGACCCGTGCATCGAGTTGGAAACGCGCGCCGGCATCTGGAAATTCTCCTCGACGCAGACGGGTCAGCAGTTCGCCGCGTCGGCGCGATTCGCTACGGGCATTCGGAACGCCGTCGGACTCGCATGGAACCCCACCGAACGGCAACTCTACTCCACGCAGCATGGCCGTGACAATCTGTTCCAAAACTGGCCAGCGTTGTACGACGAACGCCACTCCGCCGATCAACCGGCCGAAGAGTTCCTCAAGATCAACGCCGACGACGATTTCGGCTGGCCCTATTGCTACTACGACACCGAACTAAAGCATCTGGTCCAAGCGCCCGACTACAACGGAAATGCGAAAGACATCGGTCGGTGCGCGAGCAAAAAGGCGCCCGTGGTCGCGTTCCCGGGACACTGGGCACCCAACGCGCTGATGTTCTATACCGGCAATCAATTTCCCGCGCGCTATCGCGACGGTGCCTTCATCGCATTTCATGGCTCGTGGAATCGCGCGCCGAAAGAGCAGGCGGGCTACAAGGTGGTGTTTGTGCCGGCTATCAAAGGCGTGTACGACGGCAAGTACGAAACGTTCGCCGACAACTTTGCGAACGGAAAACTTGATCCCGGCACCGCCGATCATCGCCCGACTGGATTGGTGACGATGCCAGATGGATCCATCATCGTAACCGACGACAAAGGCGGTCGCATTTATCGTATTAGTTACGTCGGATCCAAACCAAAGTAGCGTCGACGATCGCAGCAGAATGCAAAATGGAGCGCCGATTTCGGCGCTCCATTTTGTCTTTCACCACTCGCTGTTCTTATGGTTTAATCAGCGGCTTGATCTGTGCAGGCACGTCAAACGCCGCCTCCGGCGCGCCGTTGATCACCACGTCCAACACATTCATGATGACCTTTTGCGGGCCCACTGACTGTTCAATTTTGGTGGCCATCAACACGCCTCCAAATTTCTTGTATTCCGAGATTGTCGATACCGACTGAATCACGCCCATCTGCGATTCCGTCGAGCTGATCGCGCCGATAATCAATCCCGTCGTCGCCGAAAAAATCTGCGTCGATTCGGTCTTTGTCACCTTGCTCACCATTTTCACCTTGTAAGCGCGCTCACCGCCAATCGTGGTATCGCCGATCGTTTCCATCGACGTGTATTTGTCCGCGCCGTACAACATGTTGCCGTAAAAGTCAGCGCCTTCTGCGCGCTGCGCTAAAGCCTTGTCTTCCAGCAATTTCGGTCCAGCCATCGGATTCACATCCCAACCGACGGTGCCATTGTATCCCTGCAGCATTTCGCCCAAGCCCACGATCGTCGTTTTCGCGGACGACTTGTTCGGCGCTGCCGAGTACATCTCCATTTTCGCGCTCAATCCCACAGCCGGCACGTCCATGGTCGCGATCTGTTTGAGCGATTTGATCTTCATGACTTCACCCGCCCCGCCAATCGCGGTCACGTACTTGGCGACCAGTTCGGAAGCGGAGGGAAGCGCTTGCGCGCTCGCCGATACGGGGACAATCGCGCTCGCAGCGGCAATCGAAAAAATCGCGGCAACTCGGGAAATTGACTTCATCAAGACATCCTCAGGGGGCATGGTGTAAGGGGCCACTGACCATATCGACTACTGCCTACCGTCGCGGGCAACGGCGCCCACCGCCCACGTGATCGCTGCGTCGCGCGCGGGATCCTTTCCCGCTAACAGTGCCTTGCGGGTGATCGGAGCCTTCGTATCGGGTTTGACCCCCTCGCCCTCGATTGGCCTACCCCTCGGCGATGTAAAGTCCGCGATCGCGTGATATAGAATGTCCCCGTTCGGGAGCCGCTCGGGCACCGACGGAAGCGCCTGTCCTGACGTCTGGGAGCCAAAAACTCTCGCACGTCCAATCTCTTGGAGCCCCGCGGCGAAGATTTCCGTGGTACTGATCGACAGCTCGTCGACGACCAGTGCGAGCGGCCCGGCGAAGGGTTTAACCACCTGATTGTGGGTGTCTACGCGACGAGGATTGGCGACAAACTTGAGCGCCGATCCCCGCTGATGCATCGTGCCAATCGTCAGTGCACTATCTAAGAAATGGCCAGCGATTCCCATCGACATGCCGCCCACGCCGCCAAAGTTTCCGCGGACGTCGACGATGATCGCGTCGGCATCACGCAGCGCATCGATTGCCGCGTCAAACTGCGGAGCCAACACTGGCATCCAAATGTTGAATCGAATGACCCCGATGGACTTTCCTCCCTCGCGAATGCGCTCGTACGTCAGCGACGCCGGCAGCGGCGGTAAGTTGCCAAACTTCGCGATCGTGCCAGGCTCTCGCTCGCGCACGAGACTGAGCGTGCGCGCTTTGTTGTCGCCGTCTCGAAAGGTCACGGCCACGGGCTGCCCTACCGGTCCCGCCAGCATGCGCGTCGCGACGGCAAACGCATTGAGAGCCGCACGGCGTGCATCGGGCTCACGGGGCAGTGCGCGAAGTCGAGCGGCAACCGAACAGCCGTCGATCGCTTCGACCATCCACCCGGCGCGTACGCCTGCGCGCGCCATCTCGCTGTTTGTGGGCACCTGCGACACCACAATGCCGCCGTCCAGAGCGCGTAGCGTCACGCCGATGTTTCCGCTGCGATCCACTTCCAAGCGATTGCCCGAGGTGCTCGTGTCACTGATCTCGCGCGGAATGATCGAGAAGTGCGATTGTCGCAAACTGCCAACCATCGTGGTGAGCACGGCGCGCAGCTCTCCGGTCGTCTTCGCCGCCGCGGCCCGCGGACGCAGTGTGTCGCGCAGCGCTTTCCAATTCACGCCGTTATAGGTCGTGTCCCAGTGCGAACGCGCGATGATCGCCCACGCGGTATCGAAAGTGACGAGCGGTTCAACGACCGGCATCATCGCCAACGAGTTCGTCGCAGACACAGTCGGTGCCGCACAACTCTTTGGCGCCTCGGTGTGCGGGGAATGGCAGGCAGCGCCCACGCAAAGCACGCCGAGCGCGCAAAAATGCGGCATCCGTCGCAACAATTGTCTGGCGTCGTCCAATGTCAGCATGTCAAGGGGTTTAGGTCTGCCGTGCTCAGTCTCGAGTCTCCAATCTCCCGTCTCCCGCTGTGCGTCTCCCTTCTCCGGTCTCCCTTCTCCCGTCTCGCGCAAGCAAAGCGGCGTGCGCCAAATTACCATGCATGTAGCACCCGCGACCTGTCATATTATGACGACTGTCGCGCCGGACCGTGTCGTCCGCCACTGCCACGATCTTCATCGCCATGTCTTCGACGCGTCTACATACGCTCCATAATGCCGGCCAATCGCTTTGGCTGGACTACATCGATCGCACCATGCTGGGCAACGGCGATCTCGCACGTCGCATCAAAGATGATGCGCTCACGGGGATGACGTCGAATCCCACAATCTTCGAAAAAGCCCTCGCTGACGGGCACGCGTACGACGCGCAGTTGCGAACGCTGGCCGGACATGCAACCGATCGTGATGCCTTTGAAGCGGTCGCGACCACCGATGTGCGCGACGCGTGTGACGCCTTTCGCAGCGTCTACGATGCGACCGAGGCCGTCGACGGTTACGTCTCGCTCGAGGTATCTCCTGATCTCGCACGCGACTCGGCGGGAACTATCGCCGAGGCGCGGAAGCTGTGGGCGGTGGTTGGTCGCCCCAATTTGATGATCAAGGTTCCTGGCACACCCGAAGGCGCCGTTGCCGTGCAACAGCTTACCGCTGACGGGATCAACGTCAATGTCACGCTGCTGTTTGCCATCGAGGCGCATGCACGCGTCATCGAAGCGTATATCGCGGGACTTGAACAGCGCGTGGCCGCCGGTCATGCCATCAATCACATCGGATCGGTTGCGAGCTTTTTTGTGAGCCGAGTCGATGCGGCAATCGATAAGCAGCTAGAAACGATGGCGAGTGCCGACCCATCTAGCGCGTCGACGTTGCGAGCGCTGCAGGGCAAGGCCGCGATTGCAAACGCCAAGCTCGCGTACCGACTGTTTACCGCTTCGTTTTCGGGATCGCGCTGGCGCGCGCTGACCGCACACGGCGCGCGCGTGCAGCGGCCTCTCTGGGCCAGTACCAGCACCAAAAATCCAGCATATCGCGACGTGATCTACGTCGAAGAACTCGTTGGCCCGAACACGGTCAACACATTACCGCCGGCGACGCTCGAAGCGTTTCGCGATCACGGTGAAACGCGCCAGTCGGTTACGACTGATTTGGCCGGCGCGGAACGTACGCTCGCCGCCCTCGAAGCGGTCGGCGTCTCGCTGCGCGCAGTAACCGATCGCCTCCTCGCCGACGGGCTGGCCTCGTTTGAACAGTCGTTTGTGACGCTGCTCGCGGGTCTCGCGCGCAAGCGCGCGTCGCTGGCGTCTACTACACCTGCCGGAGCCTGAGTTCTTGACCGACACCCAAGCACATCCCGTGATGACGATTTCGCGTACGGGACCCGAACGCGCCGCTGCCGCCGTACCAACCACAGACGCCCACGGTGCGACGTTCACACGGGCCCATGTGCCGCGCGTGAAAATTGTCGGCACGTTGGGTCCTGCGAGCAACACCGTCGAAGGCATTCGCGATCTTGTCGAAGCTGGACTGGACGTTGCGCGCATCAATTTCTCGCACGGCACGCATGAGCAACATGCGCGCACCATCAGCATCGTTCGTGAAGTATCCGCATCACTCGGCAGACCGGTCGCAATTATGGGCGACCTGCAAGGGCCGCGCATTCGTATCGGCGACCTTGAGGTTTCGCGTCAGCTCGAGAAGGGGCAGAACGTTGTGCTCGTCACCGAAACGCTCGCGCAGCACGAAGAAATTCCGGTCACGTACGATCAGCTCAGCCACGATGTCGCGCCGGGCAATCGTATTCTCATCAACGATGGCCTGATCGAGCTCATGGTCACCGCCGTCGATGGCCCGCGGGTCTCCGCCACTGTTGTGCATGGCGGAGAATTGAAAAGTCACAAGGGAATGAACCTTCCCGGCATCGCAGTGTCCGCGCCGTCAATTACCGAAAAAGATAAAACCGACATCGCCTTTGCGGTCGCGAATGATCTCGACGCACTCGCGCTCAGCTTTGTGCGGAAAGCCGAAGATATTGAGTCGCTGCGGGCGCTGATTCCGAAATCGATTCTGGTGGTCGCGAAAATCGAAAAGGACATTGCGCTCCAAAACATCGAAGAAATTATGCGCGCGACCGACGCCGTCATGGTGGCGCGCGGTGATCTCGGCGTCGAACTGCCGTTCGAACAAGTCCCGATCGCGCAGAAAAACATCATCGCGCTCGCGAATCGCATGGGTCGTCCCGTCATTACGGCGACGCAGATGCTTGAGTCGATGATCGAGCATCCACGTCCGACGCGCGCCGAAGCGTCCGACGTGGCAAACGCGATCCTTGACGGCACCGATTGCGTCATGCTCTCCGCCGAAACGGCCGCCGGCGCGTATCCGCGACTGGCTGTCGAAGCGATGCGCCGCATTATTCACGAAATCGAAACGCATCCACGTCCGCACCATCCGGGTCGACCGGATCGTCGTGTGAGCGGCGTCAACACCGAAGAGGCCATTGCTGCGGCGACGGTTGCCGCCGTGCGCATGCTCGACGCGCCGCTGGTCGTGGTGTTCACGAAAAGCGGTTTCTCTGCGCGCATTGTCGCGTCACATCGGCCGAGCGTGCCCATTCTCGCACTCACCGATGAACCGCGTGTGTGCCGTCAGCTGTCGTTGGTATGGGGCGTGGTATCGCGGCTCGTGCCAACCGCGCGCGGCTACGATCACATGGTGGCGATGGCGCTGCGAGAAGCGCTCGATATCGGACTCGTCACAAAGGGTGATCGCGTGCTTGTCACGGCGGGCGTACCATTCGATGTGCCTGGAACCACCAATCTGCTCAAGGTCGAAACAGTGTGAGCAGCGTTGTCAGCAGCATGACGGCATAGACAGGTGCGACTGACGTTTCTCGGCACCGGAACCAGCTTTGGGGTTCCACAAATTGGCTGCCCATGTGCCGTCTGTCATTCGAGCGACCCGCGTGACAAACGCACGCGATGCGGAGCGCTGATTGAAACACATGATGGCACGCGGTTGCTCATTGATACGCCACCCGAGCTACGATTGCAGTTAGTAGCGGCTCACGTCGATAGGATCGACGCCGTGTTGTTTACGCACGAGCACGCCGATCACATTCACGGCATTGACGATCTGCGCGCGTTCACGATTCAACGACGGGCACCGCTGCCGATGTACGCCGCTCCTGAAACTCTGGCGGTGTTGCGCGAGCGGTTTCCGTATATCCTCGATGACGCTCCGCGTCCGCTGCCTGGCACAACGCGCCCCGAAGGTCATCTCATCGACGTGCACGCAGGAACACCGTTTCACGTGAACCACACCAGCATCCTGCCAATCGCCGTGCCGCACGGACGCACACCCGTATTTGGTTTTCGCATTGGTGACATCGGCTACGTCACCGATGCGAAATCGCTACCGCCCGCAGCACGCGATGCGCTGCGCGGTGTGAAGATTCTCGTGATCAATGCGCTGTTGCGGCACGAGCATCCGACACATTTGTCGGTTGGCGAAGCCGTGCGTGTTGCCATCGAGATGGGCGCCCAACGCACGTATTTCACGCACCTCACGCACGACAACTTTCACGCCACGCTCGCAGCGGAATTGCCTCCTGGCATCTTTCCGGCGTACGACAACTTGACTGTCACTCTCGACGAGGACGTGCCCGCATGACCGTGTCAATCGATTTCACCAACATGATGGCGGGCGCGCTCCCTGCGGGCACGGGTATCACCGAAGCTCAATGGAACGGCGCGCGAGCGCCGTTTGCCGCCGCGCACGCGGCCGTCGAAGCGCAACGAAAAGCGCTCGGCTTTCTCACGCTGCCCACCAACGAGCCGTTGCTCGCATCAACGCTCGCGATCGCCGAGCGCGCGCGCGGGCAGTTTGACGATGTGCTGCTGTTGGGAATCGGTGGATCGGCGCTCGGCCCGATCGCGCTGCGCACGGCACTCAGACCGTTGGCGTGGAACACACTCAGCCTTGAAGCACGCAATCGATATCCGCGACTGCACGTGCTCGACAACGTCGATCCGTCGACGATCGCCACGATGCTCGCGCGCCTCAATCTCGGCCGCACACTTGTTTTGGTCGTCTCCAAGTCCGGTGGCACCGTCGAAACAATGGCGCAGTATCTCATCGTGCGTGAGGCGCTGGCGACCACCGTCGGCGAGTCGCAGGCGAAAGAGCATCTCGTATTCGTGACTGATCCCGAAGTTGGCGCGCTGCGTCGCATCGCGCGCGCCGAAGGGATTACCACGGTCGACATTCCGCAAAACGTGGGGGGTCGATTCTCGGTACTCTCTCCGGTTGGACTGCTGCCCGCAGCGCTGATAGGCATCGATGTGCGAGCTCTCCTTGCAGGGGCTGCCGATATGACGCAGCGCGCGGCATCGACGAGTCCGTCCGACAACCCCGCCGGTGCGTTTGCTGTGCTGCAGTGGCTGGCCGATACGCAGCACGGACGACACGTACATGCTCTCATGCCGTACGCCGATCCGCTGCGCGACCTCGCACTCTGGTTCGTGCAGCTGTGGGCTGAGTCGCTCGGTAAGCAGCGCGCCGACGGTACGCACACAGGTCCGACGCCTCTCCCCGCGCTCGGGGCGACCGACCAGCACTCGCAAGTGCAGCTGTTCATGGAAGGGCCGGCCGACAAAACAGTCACGTTTGTCGCGGTAAATGGCCGCACACGCGAGGGCGCGATTCCGTCGCGACACGCCGACATTCCCGAACTCGCCTACCTCGGAGGACATACACTGGGTGAGTTGCTCGATATCGAGCAGCGGGCAACGGCGGGCGCGCTTGCGGCGCGCGGTCGGCTCAATGCAACGATCGCCATCGACACTGTCGACGCGTGGCACGTCGGTTCCCTTATGCAACTGTTCGCGCTGGCAACAGCATACGCTGGCGCGCTCTACGGCATCGACGCGTTCAACCAGCCTGGCGTCGAGCTCGGGAAAAACTTCGCGTATGCGATGCTCGGAAAACCCGGTAGCGGGGCGGCGCGCGCGGAGTGGGATGCGCTCCCAAAGCCCGATCCGCGCTGGAGGCTGTAAATCGCAAAAGTTGACATTTGCCCCTGCCGCAATGCCCGAAGAAAGGGGAACTTTACGCATCCGCCCCCTGATCGCGGTTCGGTTTGTTTGATACGCCTTCCACTTCGCCGATGACCTCTGAGAAATCTTCCGCTTCGCCGCTCTTTGGTGGTGCCGTCAGTATCGACGGTGGACAATTGCATCTGCACAATCCCGCCGCGCTGGAATCGTCGCACATGGACGCGCTGGTCTGGCAGGCGGTCTTTGCAGAGGAGGCCACGAGAGATCGCGCGCGTTGGATGCTGTGGGAGCTTGGACAACTGGTTGGCGTGCGTCCCGCGTCCATTCACGATCTCTACATCGCGCGCGGGCAGGGAAAGTGCCACGGCTTTACGGTGCCGGCCATCAACGTGCGTGGCATGTCGTACGACACGGCGCGCGCGATTTTTCGCACCGCGAAATCGCTCAACGCTGGCGCATTCATTCTGGAAATTGCACGTTCTGAAATCGCCTACACCGAACAGCGCCCCGCCGAGTATGTATCGGTGATGTTGGCGGCCGCGCTGCGCGAAGGATTTCGCGGCCCACTGTTCATTCAAGGCGATCACTTCCAAGTCAATCACAAGAAGTACGCGGTCGACCCTGCCACCGAAGTCAACGCGGTGAAAGCGATCGTGAAAGAAGCGGTGGCCGCGGGTTTCTATAACATCGATGTCGATACATCGACACTCGTCGACCTCTCACACGAAACGCTCGACGCGCAGCAGCGACTCAACTTCGAAGTGTGCGTCGACATCACGCGCGCCGTTCGGGCAGAACAGCCCGACGGTGTCACGATCTCGATTGGGGGTGAAATCGGTGAAGTCGGTACAGAGAATAGCACGCCCGCCGAACTCGAAGCGTTCATGAATGGCTTTAATCGAACGTTGGCGTTGGAGGCGCCGGGGGTGGAGGGGCTTTCGAAAATCTCTGTTCAATCCGGGACCTCGCATGGCGGCATCGTGCTTGCCGACGGATCGATTGCTGATGTAAAACTCGATCTCGACACGCTGCAGTCGTTGTCCAAGATTTCGCGCGACAAGTACGGTATGGCTGGTGCGGTGCAGCACGGTGCATCGACGCTTCCCGACACGGCGTTCCACAATTTCCCACGCACGGAAACGGCGGAAATCCATCTCGCGACGAACTTCCAGAACATGATGTACGACCATCTACCATCCGATCTCAAACGTGAGATCTACGGATGGCTTGATGTCAACGCCAAGGAAGAGCGGAAGGCGACTGACAGCGACGAGCAGTTTTATTACAAGACGCGCAAGAAAGCGATCGGGCCGTTCAAAAAGAAGCTGTGGTCGCTACCAGCCGACGTGCGAGCGGAACTCGGCGCCACCTACGACAGCAAATTTGGATTCTTGTTCACACAGCTGGGTATCAGTGGCACGGCGGCGACGGTTGCGCAATTTGTGCATCCACCGGTGCAACATCGCCGCGCGCCCGATGGTACAAGCACGGTGGTCGCGGCACCGGATGATGCAGATCTGAGCGACTAACGCGGTGCACACGTTTTTCAACTCATCGCCCAGAGGTTCATATGTCCCGACGTGACGATATAGACGACGATCGCGTCGTCGTAGTAGACCAGGGAAACGCCGCCAACGGAATCGGCATGCGGCTGCTTGGTCTCGCGATCGGCGCCGGCGCCGCGCTGTTACTTGCGCCCGCAAGCGGCGAAGATACGCGTCGCCGTTTGCAACGTGAGGCGCGGAAGGCCGGACGCCGTGTACGGGTCGTTGCTGACGACCTCACCGACGATATCGAAGCGCGCGTCAAGCGCGGTAAATCGCAGCTCAAAAAGCGGATGTCCCACGCGCGCGAGTCGTTCGATGACCGTATCGATCGCGCGCGCGAAGCGATCCACATGCGCACCGATGCACTCGGCAACGCGGTTGACGTCGGACGAGATGCCGCCGTATCAGCGCGCGAGGAGCTTGAACACGCCGTCGAACTGTCCAAGCGCGCCTACGCCGACAGTCGTCGTGCGTATCGCGAAGCGCGGCGCAATGCGGCTGCGCGCATCCGCGACGTGCGCAGCGTTATCGCTGATCACTTGCCGTCGGAGTAGGGTGCTATCGCGCTAACGTCACGCACAGCGCAGCACGCATGGGATGTCGCTCGGCGCGTCTGGAATCAGAGCGCCGACGACAACGTGCTATTTCTTGCAGGCGGACTTGCGTTCAACGTCCTCCTGGCGCTCGTGCCGTTTGTGCTGCTCTTGATTGCGGGGCTTGCCCTATTGCTGGGGGCTGAACCCGAGTCGGCGGCGAGGACCGTCAGTGAGTTGATGCAGGCGTTCTTGCCCAATGATTCGTCGACCGCGTCGGCGCTGCTTGATGGCATCGTGAACGACGTGTTGCGCACGAAAGGCGCCGTCGGAACTTACGCAGCAATCGGCTTCGCGTGGTTTTCGACTCGTCTCTTCGGCTCGCTGCGCAGTGTGCTCTCGCTGATCTTCGACGGCGAAGATCACGGTATTGTGTTTGGAAAGATTTTCGATTTTGGTGCGACGCTCATCGCAACGGTTGCCGTGGTGGTGTACATCACGCTCACGACGTACCTGGGTCTGGCCACCTCGCACGGCGCGGCATTTCTCGTAAAGCTCGGTCTGCACGAGTCGGCGATGAGCAACATTACCTATGCGCTTGGGCGACTGCTTGCAGTTGCGGTCGTATTTGGACTGTTCTACGCGCTGTATCACGGTCTGCCGCGTCGGCACCCGTCCGTCCGCACTGCGCTCCTCGCCGCCGCCACCGCATCAATTTTGCTTGAACTCGCACGTTACCTGTTCGCCGTGCTGGTACATCAGTCCGATCCGAGTTCGCTGTACACCGGCTCGATCGCGGCCGTCGTCGCCGTCGTGTTCTGGGCGTATTATGCCGCACTGCTTTTCTTGATCGGCGGTGAAGTCGCACAGGCGGTGCGTTTGCAACGCGTCGCGCAAGCAGCGCTTGAAACAACGACCACCGCGAATGCCGCACGCAAGACGCGAAAAGTTCGCGTGTAATACGCCGCGACGACACATCACCGCACACGCCGCATGCCTGCACACCCTCCAGAAATGATAGACCTCCGCAGCGATACCGTCACGCAGCCGACTGCGGCGATGCGTCACGCGATTGCGAACGCTGAAGTGGGCGACGACGTGCTATCAGGCGATCCGACAACGAAGCGACTCGAGGCAGTCGTGGCGGAACGGCTCGGCAAAGAACGCGCGCTGTTTTTTCCGACCGGCACGATGGCGAATCAAGCCGCCATTTGGTTGCTCACAAAACCTGGTACAGAGCTGCTTGCAGACGAGCAGTCGCACATCGTCGAGTGGGAGATGGCCGGCACCGCTGCGCTCGCCGGCGTGCAAGTGTTGCCGGTGCGCAGTACGCGTGGCGCGATGCGTGCGGCGGATCTGCAGGCGGCGATGCGACCAGCGTCGTCATCGTCGGCTGAGACGTCGTTGGTGTGCGTGGAAAACACACACAACGGTGCAGGTGGTACGGTCACCACCATCGACGAACTCCGCGCACTGCGTGACGTTGCGCAACGCGCGTCGATTCCACTGCATTTGGATGGCGCCCGGTTGTGGAATGCATCCGTTGCGACAGGCACGTCGCTTGACACGTTTGCATCGTGCGCCGATACGGTGATGGTGTCGTTCAGCAAAGGCCTTGGTGCTCCAGCAGGGGCGCTGCTTGCGGGTCCGGCCGATCTCATGGCGCGCGCTGTGCGCGTTCGTCGTCGTTTTGGTGGCGGCATGCGACAAAGTGGCATTCTCGCAGCGGGTGCGCTCTACGGCGTCGAAAATCATTTTGATCGACTCGTCGAAGATCACGAAGCCGCGCGATACCTGGCGAACGCCATCAACGGTGCGGGGGGGGTAACCGTCGTACATCCCGACACGAACATCGTGATGATCGATTTACCCGAAGCCAACGGACGCGATATGGTCGCGCGCGCCAAAGCGCACGGCGTCCTCATTTCCTTTTGGCACGACAAACGCATCCGCGCCGTCACGCATCTCAACGCACCCGCTCATGTCGCTGCCGAGGCGGCCGTGCGCCTGCGTCGAGCGTTCGAATCGTAGTTTTGGCGCGGTCGGCTAGCGCAGTAACTGACTGACACGGATGACACGGATGACACGGAAACGGCACGGATGAACACGGATGAACACGGATCAAACAACAAAAATGTTTTTGTATTATCCGTGCTCATCAGCGCAGTTAGTCCGTGTCATCCGTGTCAGTCAGTTGCTGTTAAGTTGATCCGTTTGTTCTCCGTCAAATCCATTCATCCGGGGTAGTCAGTTCACCATCTCACCGCGTCACCGATCCCGCTCCGCAGTACCGCCTCGCGTCGTCACACGGCTATATTCCCTGTGCTCCGGGTCCCGGAGGGCGACAGCCCGCCAAATCCGTCAGGACCCCGAAGGTAGCAGCGGCACGTGGAGTCTAGCGTCGCTTCGTCAGGCCCGGAGCACTGCGCGCGAGAGGATCCGCTCCACACAAGGAGCTAACCTCTCGCGCGCTTTTTTTTTGCCCGCTGCTGTCGTCCGTCTCTCGCAGCTATCTCCCATCTCCCGTCTCCCGACATTCTCTACCGTCTCCCTTCTCCCTTCTCCCTTCTAGATTTTACGCATGTCGCTCGCCCTCGCCCGCAAATACCGTCCGCGTAACTTCGCGTCGGTAGCCGTTCAGTCGCACGTCGCAAATACGCTGAAGGGTGCGATCGCACGCGGACGCGTCGCGCACGGGTATCTCCTGTGCGGCCCTCGAGGAACGGGAAAGACGACGCTGGCTCGCGTCCTTGCGATGGCTCTCAATTGCGAACGGCGCGGAGAGCCGGAACTTGACGGGGAGCCCTGCGGCACGTGCATAAGTTGCCAGCGCATCTGGGCCGGCAGCACGTCGCTCGATGTCGTTGAAATCGACGCCGCGTCCAACCGCGGTATCGACGACGCGAGAGAGCTGCGCGAACGCGCGATGTACGCACCGTCCGGCGACGACCGCTATAAAGTGTACATCGTTGACGAAGCACACATGCTGACGCGCGAAGCTTGGAACACGCTGCTCAAAGTGCTCGAAGAGCCGCCACCACGCGTCGTGTTTGTTTTTGCGACTACCGAGCCGCAAAAAATTGCGCAGATGGCGGCACCGGTCCTCTCGCGTTTGCAACGCTTTGACCTCAAGCGCATCGGTCCCGCCGAAATTCGCGAACGACTCGCCATCGTACTCCGCGAAGAACATGTGGCATTCGAAGACGAAGCACTGGGAATGATCGCCCGCGCGGCCGATGGAGGACTGCGTGACGCGCTCTCACTCACCGATCAAGTGCTTTCGCTTGGCGACGTGGGCATGATCACCGCACAACGTGTGCGTGACGCGTTGGGACTCATCCCCGACGACGAGTATCTCGTACTGCTCGATCTCATTGCGGAGCGCCGCGCGGCCGACCTGTTCCCCGCGGTGCAGCGGCTCGCCGACGCTGGTATCGATTTCACTCTCGTGCTGAACGGAATTGGCGAACTGCTGCGCGCGCAACTCGCCATCTCGCTTGGCGGAACTCCCGCCGAACTCCCCGAGCGTCTGCGCGCGCAACTCGTCGAACGCAGCGGACGAAACACCTCGGGCGATCTGCTTCGCATGTTGCATGCGTTGCTGGAAATCGAGCCCATGTTTCGAAAGAGCGGACAACCGCAGCTGCTGCTCGAAAGTTTGCTCGTGCGTTTCGCGCTGCAAGATCGAACGGTGGAACTCCAAGACGTACTGAAAGGCTTTGGCGATGGTGGTCGTGACGATCCACCGACAAGGCGCGCCGCCCATGAGCCGCGCGTTGCCTCGGCGCACGCGCTGCCGTCGGTGCCGCCCGCCGTTATTGCGCCCGCAATCGCACGTCCACAAGAATCGATCCCTGTTCCAAGACCTGCGACGCAACAAGTGGCGGACGCCGCTGCCGCGTCGCAGCGCGCGGCGGCAAATCCAACGGCAGCAACACGCGCGAATCGCGTCCTCGACAGCACAGCCAAGCATTCGTCTGCGCCGTCGCTCGACACCGTGCTCGAACGCTGGCACGAAGTTCACGAAATGGTCAAACGCAACGGACGCGGCATGGTCGCGCAAGCGGTGCAGCGCGTCACACCGGTCGACGTGAGCGACGCCGGCGTCATTACCCTTGGATACTCCGTGATCGATGATACGTGGGCGCGCGCGCTGGAAAGTGCGCGTGCCGACGTGCTTGCGGCACTGCAAGGATGTTACGACGGCGTGCGCAACTTTGTGCTACGCGTCGACGTTGCGCCGAGTGAAAAGTCGTCAACACCAAACACACAGATTCGCAGCAACAGCAAGCGCATCACCGCCCAAGATGTCAAGCAGGAACGCGTCGACGCATTGGTCGCGCGTAGTCCCCTCCTCGGCGCTGCCATCAAAGCGCTCGACCTCGAACTTCGAGACTAGCATGACCGATTTTTTGAAAATGCTCGACACATTTAAAAACATGCAGTCTCGCTTGACGGCCGCGCAGGAAGCGCTGTCGTCGCGGTCGTTCACGGGCGCTGCAGGCGGCGGCATGGTCACGGTCGAGTGCGATGGCAAGATGATGGTCAAGCGCGTCAAGCTGGAACGTTCGGTCGTGAATCCTGACGACATCGAAATGCTTGAAGATCTCATCGCGGTCGCGTGCACCGAAGCACAGAAGAAAGCCGCCGAAGCCATGCAGGCCGAGATGAGTAAAGTCACGGGCGGCATCGAATTGCCGTTCAAACTGCCGTTCTGATTTCGCGTGTCTGTTATCGACGAACTCACCAGCGAATTCGCGCGCTTGCCGGGCATTGGACGCAAGACGGCGCAACGCTTGGTGTTTCATTTGCTGCGCCAGTCACCCGACCAGAGTCGACGTCTCGCCGAAGCGCTCGTCTCGCTCACCGAGCGCGTGCGCACCTGCGAACGGTGTCGCAATCTCACTGAATCGCCGCTGTGCGCGATTTGTAGTGATGTTCGGCGTGATGCGCATATTGTGTGCGTCGTTGAGGAAGTCGCCGACATTGCATCCATCGAGCGCTCGGGTGAATTTCGCGGGTTGTATCACGTGCTGGGCGGACGTCTGTCGCCGATTGACGGCGTTGGACCGGCAGATCTCGCGATCGATGCGCTCATGGCACGGCTCGAACCCGAAGCGCTTCGCGAAGTCATCTTGGCGACGAATCCGTCGATGGAGGGCGAGGCCACCGCGCTCTATCTCCAGCGACTGCTCACTGGTCGGGAGATTCGTATCACGCGCATTGCGCGCGGTCTGCCCGTCGGCGGTGATTTGGAGTATGCCGATGGCGTGACAATCGCGCAGGCGCTGTCGGCGCGCCGCGAGATGCCGTAAGACGCGCGTGCGCCTATCGGTTACCTTCCAGCCCATCTGCGCGTTACGTTCGTAGCAAGCACACCTCGCAATGCCACCAGTGTGACACTGCGTGCCAGTGTCGAGGTGCTCGACCCTTCGCCCCACACGTTCATGCCCGTCGGCGCCGCCACCTGGTCGTTCACTGAGGACGACTTCGGGGCCATTACGATTACCTTGCAGCGCTTTCTCTACGACGCGAAAGCGCGCTGCGCGTTGCTCGTCGATCGGAGCGGTCAATTGGTCGCGACCGTCGGTGAGCCGCCCAACTTTGACGCGACGGCATTCGCAACCCTGACCGCTGCGGACTTTAGCGCGAACGACCAGTTGGCGAGACTCATTGGTGAGAGCGATTTCAGCGTGCTCTTTCATCAGGGTGAACGTGAGTCGATGTATCTCGCAGACATTGCACGCCGGATCATTCTTGTGGTGCTCTTCGATAACCGTACAACGCTGGGATTGGTTCGCTTGCGCATGAAGTCCGCCGTAGACGAACTCACCCGAATTTTTGAAGGGGTGTTTTCGAGAGGGGGATCGGATCAGGCAGCGCCGCCCGGATTTCTGGCGGGAGCGGAAGACGAGATCGATCGGCTCTTTCAGTAAGGACGCGCGCGATGTCGATGATCAACTACGCGTCCCGCGAAATCAATTGCAAAATCGTCTACTACGGACCGGGGCTTGGTGGGAAAACCACCAACCTGGAATATGTCTACGGTAAGGTCGCGCCGAACACGCGCGGCAAGCTGATTTCGCTTGCAACGGAAACTGAACGCACGCTGTTCTTCGATTTCTTACCCGTCGATTTGGGGACGATTCGCGGATTCCGCACGCGATTTCATCTCTATACGGTGCCAGGACAAGTGTATTACAACGCGAGTCGAAAGCTGATTCTCAAGGGCGTCGATGGTGTGGTGTTCGTCGCGGATTCGCAGACCGATCGCGCCGAGGCCAACATCGAATCGATGCAGAATCTCTATGACAACATGGCGGCGTACGGTTACGACCTGACGCGCATGCCCTTCGTTGTGCAATACAACAAACGCGATCTCCCCAACGCTGCGCCGCTCTCCGCGTTACAACAGATGCTCAACCCAGGCTGGGAAGTCACCGATCCTTCGCGCATGCGTCCACTGGCGGATCCGTTTCGCACTGGCGATTTTTTGGTAGAGCAACTTCCCACTGGAGAGTGGGTAGAACGAGCACCTTTCTTTGAAGCGGTCGGCGTCACCGGCGACGGCGTGTTCGATACGCTCAAAGCCGTCTCAAAACTTGTTCTCAAAACGCTCGCATGAACCTGAATTGGCGCGGTCTTCGGTCCTCCGTCTTCGATCTCTAGTCTCTCCATGAACCTGCCCAACGCAATCACCGTCGGTAGAATCGCCCTGACGCCCTTGATTGCGTGCCTGCCTTTCATGACGTCGTGGACGTCGCGACTGATCGCGTTCGGCCTCTTTCTCGTTGCCGCGATCACCGACTATTGGGACGGTCAACTGGCGCGAGAGCGTAACTTGGTAACCGACCTTGGCCGGTTACTCGATCCGCTCGCCGATAAGCTCCTGCTCGTAGCCACGCTCGTGCCGATGTACATGTTGCAACGGCATCAGCACTTTTTCGTCTGGCCGACGCCGGGAATCCAGTATTCCGAGCCGTCCGTCTTCCTATTCCAGACCCCGTGGGCCGCGATTTCGCTACCATTGTGGGTGGTTCTGGTCGTATTAGGACGTGAAGCGTTCATGACGCTCTTTCGTCAAGTCGCGGCGCGCCAAGGGCTCGTGATATCAGCCATCGGGCCAGCCAAGTGGAAAACCGCGTTCCAGTCCATCTGGCTCGGATCCGCGTACTTCTGGTTTTTCGCTGTGACGCTCGCGACCAGAGAGGGGTGGATGGCGTCACCGCAATGGCACGGATTTGCGCTTTTTAATGGCTTTGTCGGCGTCGGGAGTATGCTGGGCGCGGTCGGTCTTACGCTGTGGTCCCTCGCGCTCTACCTGCAACGCTATGGCGTGCAGGTAGTTCGGCGTGCCGCAGCGATGAACTAATGCGTGCCAAAATTTGACTTTGCAGCGCGTCCGGCGTCGTTAATGCGAGATACGCGTGCCAGCAGGGTGACGGAGTCCGGCGCTTGGGAATGCACGATGCTCCCACGTTGGAGTCATTGTGGTCACCTGCCAACGACGCGCAGTGCATCAATTCGGCTCTTCATTCGCGAAGGTTTGTCTACATGTCATCGATACCTGCCGTGACCGATCCTGTCAGTGGGCACGCACCAGATCCGCGAGTCGAAGCGTGGAACGACGTGCCTTCACATGTGGCTGGCAGTATCGCACCGGCGAGCCCTGGTGCGCTGGAGCTGGCAGACCAAGCCTCTAGTAACGACTCAATCGCATCGGCGGGAGCAGCATCTGCGCTCGCCAGCGTCGGCACCGTGACGCTCGAGCAGTTTATCGGGCTCGCCGCGCCGCTAATGGCCGTTATCGGACTGTTCTCGTTTATCGCTGGTGCGCATGGGGTGCTCGCGAACTACAGGGATGGTGACATCGGAAGTGCGACGTATCGATTCGGCATGGTGGGCGGGGCGGCGCCGTCGCTCTTTCCGACGATGCTCGGCATATCGCTGATGACCTTCGCGCAGATCACATCACGTCGACGCTGGATGTCGCGGCTGATGATCGTGTTGTTCGTTGTCGTCGGGATCGTACTGCTGGCCGCGTGGCCGATTTTCGTCCTCGACGCGATGCAAGCGCGCCCACTTCTCCCCGATAATCTCGCTGGTAACGTGCTGATCGTGAGCGCGGTGTTCGTGTCAGCATTTCTGCTCGGTGCGAGCGCCACGTGTGCTGCGTGCGCTTGGGTCTTGCGAAAACATGCCGCCTTCTTGGCGACCGATAAAAAGACCATCGCAAAGGCATGGGACAAATGAGTCTGTCACTCGCCGATTCGCTGACACTCGGTCGCATTCGCTGGCAGGGGTCTACTCCATCGCTGATGGGCCGCGTGTTATCGTCGGGTTCGCGCCTGCAGGTCTTCGTGAAAGGATCAGCGGGTGCGGGCGGGTCTGCGACCGAAGGCGTCTGGCTCGACGCAGACGTCGCGGAGATCAGCAACGGCAAGCTCGAGTTGCGCACGTCCTTCGCTCGATTTGTGGCCGAGTCGGCGATTTCGTGCCGGTGGCCGCTTGATGCCACGCCGCTTACCAGACGGGAACTCGAACAAGTCTTTAGCGATAGCGTTGCCGAAGTAACGCGTGAAATGGGGGGGTTGGTAAAACGTTTCCAAGATGACCCGGCCCTCAAGAGCACCCCGCAGGAGCAGCTATTGGCCTACAGCGTGGCGATGCACGAATGCAGCGAAAAGGTGCACGCGATCTCAGCCTTAATGGAGAACGTCTCCCATCGCGTTTTTGCCCAAGGCGACATGTCAATGCTAATCGTCGGTCACGAAGCCCGATTTACCAACCCCAAGCGATAGTTCGCGGACGTCTGCGACGGTGCGCGATTTGCCGCCGGTTATCTTCCACGAATGTCCTTCCCCCTTGAAATCGTCACCATCGGTGACGAGTTGCTGCTGGGATTCACAATCGACACAAACGCGCCTCATCTCGCGCGCGCGCTCGCACCCCTCGGCGTACAGATCGTCCGACGCGGCACCGTCGGGGACGAACCGACC
>JANXUN010000186.1 GCA_025356185.1 Gemmatimonadaceae bacterium | reverse complement strand
GACGTACTTCCGTCGTCGTTCGGGGCGATTGAAGCGCCAAGACGCGCAAGGCGGGCAACATCAGCGTTTGGAAATCGGGAACTGTCATTGTATAGGAGGTTGGTGAAGCAACTTAACGTGTATTCCATCGACCGAACTAGTCCCGCGGCTACCCACCTAGTTCGCTCGCACCTTCACGCTCGGACATCGTCGACAATTGCGCGAGCCTCCGAGCGCACCGCCGCAGTGGCGTCGACCTTCCTCACGGCGAGCAGGTCCCGCGCGTTAGAGTTACCGAGCTAACCGCCGTGATCGTCGCGCCTCGCCTCCGAGCAGTCGGCCGCGCGCCGCGCGCAGCGTCGCGTCTGACTCGCACGCGCCGCATTCGATTGGCGCGATCTCTCTTAGCCGTGCGTGCCGACGATGCGCAGCACCTCCGCTTTCACCAATGCATCCGTCAGCCCGGCGTGAATCAACACCTGCGCCGCGACGCCGTTCTTCTCGCGAATAATCCCGAGCAACAGATGCTCCGTACTCACATACGAGTGTTGCAATTCGCGCGCGGCGTCGGTCATGAGCTGCAGCACTTTGTTCGCCCGCGACGTGAGCGGAAGCGGTTCCGCAGCACCCAGCGTCGACTGGCCTTTGCCAATTACCGTGTCAACGCGAACCACCACCTCGTGCGCATCGACGTCAAGCGCGTCGAGCACCGCTGGCGTAACGCCATCGCGTTCCGCGAGCAACGCGAGCAATTGATGCTCGGTGCCCACGTATTCGTGACGGTGGCGTCTTGCTACCGCCACCGCGCCTTCAAGGACGTTACGAAGGCGCAGTGAATATGCAGAGGTGTCCACTCACTCTCCTATCAGTTACGCGTACGGCACCCCGGCAAACGCACGTGGGCTCGACAACGCTTGTTCGGCGGCATGAATCACCGCTGCCGGTAACGGCGCCGAACCCGCGCGCCTTGCAGCTTCCACCACCATCGTCAACGCGCGCGCCTGCGCGGCATACGCCGCGAGCAGTGCACCGCCAGCGCCTGGTGTCGCCACGATGTCATGCGCGAGCACATCTAGCTGTTCGTGCAACGGTGTGTACGCACTCAGGCTTGAAGCAGCCGCAGCGGACGATGCATGAGTGTCCTCGTACTCGCGCTCGTGACCCCCGAAAAACCCCTGAAACGTTGACGGAGCCAACGCTTCCTGCACCCGCTTGTTCGTTGCGGCGATGGCCGCGAGCCGCCGACGGGCAGCTCTTGATGATTCGAATCCCACTCGTACGTCTCCGGAAATCGTTCAACAGACCTTGACAGATACCGGTCTGTTACATAAATGCGACAGTGATAAAAGGTTGCGCCCGGTTGGGCGGTAACCACATGCAGTAGCTTTGGTTGCGCCGTCGGCGCGTTACGTCGGCCCAGCTACACCGTTGGGATGTGCCCCGAAGGTCGTAGGCACCGTCGCTCTTGCGGTTTTCGCAAGATGGGTCGTCGCCGATAGCCACTCGGATCAACAGTGGCAGGCCACCACGTCGGGTGGCCGCCGAAGCGGCAGGGATCCACCCCTCCACTGGAGGCGGCGGCATGCAGGTCTTGAATCCGACGGCGGAGCGAGATCTCGCGGCGCGCGACTTGGCCAACTTGGCCAAATCGACGCTCGACGAGCACTGGGCCGTCGCTGCTGTTCCCGCGGAACGTCGCGCCCTGCTGCTTGAACGCGCAGAGGCGGCGTCGCTTGTCGTCGGCGACGGGCTGGGCGAGCCAATCGCCGACGGCCTTGCACTGCTCGGTACCGCGTACGAACTCGCCGCCCTCAGTCATCTCGAAGCCGCGCTCAATCCGGTTGCCAACGCCGCGAGCGATCTCGCGCAAGCCGTCCTCGCACTCGGCGCCGCTCGCGCCTTTCGATGTAGTGCGGCACTGCGCCCCTCGTTGGACGACGGCGAATCCTCGGTCAAGTGGGCGCTCCGGTTGGGAGCTCTTGCCCTTGTCTCGAGTCAGACCGAAGGCTTTGTCCGTTGGTGGGGTGTACGCACGGGTGTTGCTCAGTCCGTCCGTGTTGCCTCGCAGCGACTCGAACAGGAGTCGTGGGAGCCGTACGCTCGGGGAACCCTGTGGATCGCGTGGCTGGCCCTCTTGGGCGCGCCCGTGGCTGTTGTGCCCGAGCACGCAGACGAAGAGCTGCCCACAATTTCCGAAACGCGTTCCCGACTCGCGGCCTTCCGCGAGCGTCGTGTCGACCATGAGGTGCCGAGCGATG
>JANXUN010000518.1 GCA_025356185.1 Gemmatimonadaceae bacterium | reverse complement strand
CGGCCAATCGCGTGTAACACGGGACTATCTCGGTGAACACGTTCGCGGTGCGAAACGCGACGGCGTGCCATGCACGCTGCGCGCGCAGTGCTAGCGCACGCCCAACACCACCACGGTGCGCAATGTCTCGTGCTTTCGTGGCCGCGTCGAACCCGACACGCTTCAGCCACGCGAAACACACACGATGCGCATGAGGGTGCGCATTGATTCACCGAGTGGGCGTGAACAATACGGCCGACGATTCGCGACCGTCGAGCCGGTGTTTGCGAATCTGCGGCACTACACGCGACTCGATCGCTTCACACTGCGCGGGCGCGCCAAAGTGGATGCACAACGGAATCGGTTTTGTCTGGTGCATAACATTGAAAAACTCACGAACGCGGGCTACGCCGCGTAAAGAACGACACCGTATCCGTGCATTCGTGCACGAATCGCCCGGAATAAACGACACGCTGACGGACATTCTCGATTTGCAAACGTCGCGATTGCTGAGCGCGCGCAAACGCGACGCGAAACCGACTTATCCTACAACCTCAACGCGGGCTTCCGCTGCAGCGCTCGCAGTACAATTGCGCGCGCAGCGCGCATTCTGAAATGCGCTGACAGCGGCAAGCGAGGTTACGCAACTTGTCTCGTTGGACTGGCGGATGATCGGTCTGGTCGCACAATCGGAATCACGTCGCCGCCTTCGAGACTGAGCGCAGTCGCGCGTGCAAGCGCCTCATCCGCCGCCTGCTCCAGTTGCTCGAGTGTTGGTTTCGGCGGCGACGGACGACGGAACGATCGGGCCCACTGCACTAACCCAACCAGCGCTCCGCTCGCAAAAAGAATGACGATCGCGCCCGATGCTCTGCCACCGTGCACCACGGTCGAAAGCGCGCCGAACGTCATCGTCGCAATGCCACCAGCTATGACGTGCGACAAACGTGAATCCGATTGCTTCCGCCGCCGTGGCAGTCCACACGCGGTCAACAAATAGCCAGAGAAAATCACTGCGACGAACAACGCAGCGGCGGCCAACATCGGCCATTGAATATCGCTCGGCTTTCGAACGGTGAGAAACGCGAGCACGAACGCAAATATTGTCGCGCTTGCTGGCACGAAACCGGCAAGCGCCTCGCGAACCGATCTTCCAAGTTTCAGCATTCCGAAATCTCCTGAAGTTGCCTTACGCTCGCGTCACGCACGCGCCGCTACTCCAACTCCCGCCACACCGACGCCAACGCGACCAGCCCCACGGCGCTGAGCGTCACCGAAAGCCAATCAGTCACGTGCCCGCGATTCGTCGAAAAAAACGGCAGTGCCAACGACACGAGCGCCATGTACGCGCCCGAGCGTCGGCGCGCGCGCAACTGCTTGGCGGTGTACAACAAACTCCACACCGCCACTGCCGTAAGTCCGAATTGAAACAACATCGCACCGACAACAGGCCTCCAATTGCGCGGACCCCAAATCACAAATGCCAGCGACGACAGGAATGATGTCGCGAGCAATCCGGACGACACTACGAAATACCGCGCCACCCACACCAAACGCTTGTCGGCTTCGTCCCCATCCCACGCCTCGAACGACAGCCGACGCGCAAAACTCACACGCGAATCGCGCGGGACCAGCTCGCTCAAAACACCAACCCTTTCAAGTACTCAAAGTTCTCCTTCGCACTCGCCATCTCGTCCTTTGACGCCTCTTGCTCGACATAACACGGCTTCTTGTTCAACTCCGGCACCGCCGCCAAAAACTTTCCGATATCAAATACGCCCTTCGGTAATTCCGTATCGGCGTTCTTCGCAGCAACCACGTTCTTTAAATGAAAACTCCAGCACTGCGAACGATGACGCGATAAAAAGTCCATCGGATCACCACCACCCATCAACATGTTGCCAACATCCAATTGCAAACGCACCACCTTCGGATCGATTGCGTTCGCAAACACTTCGATCGGCACTTCACCCTGCAACTTCTTCGAATGATCGGGCTCGTTGTGAAACGCCAACCAAATGCCGCCGCGACGCGCAACTTCGCCCGCCACATTAAACCGGTCCGCCCACAACTTCCATACATCTAAACTCTTGTTCGCCTCGCTCGGCAAACTCGGCACGATCAAATACTGATGGCCGATCATCTTGGCGGCGGCCACATGCGACTCCCACTCCGACAACAGAAGGTCGGGTGAGATGTGCGCCGAGGGCGCCGCGATGCCGACACGCTTCAACGTGTCGCGCACTTCCTTGTCGCTCTGTCCAAAATTCTTGAAACTCCACAACAGTTCGACGTCGGTGTAACCAATGGCGCGGATCGCTGCGAGCGTGCGCTCGGGATTTGCCGCCATCGCCTTGCGCACCGAGTAGGTCTCAAGACCAATGCGTGTGAGCTTCGCGCGCGACGTCAGTGTTTCTGCGTGCGCAAATCGTGCCGCCAGCGTGCCGGCACCCATGAGTTCCAAGAAGTCGCGACGGTTCATGAGGAAAGACTAAAGACAAATCGAGAATTGCGCCACGCTGCAAATTGCGCTCTTATTATGAGGTCGTCGCGCGAACGGCGGGTCCCTCGTGTCTCTCGCATATGAAACTCCTCATTGTCGGTGCCATTGCGTCCCTGTTCGCCTCGAACGCCGACGCGCAAGCGCCAGTTGTCACTGGGCGCGAAATCAAGAACGTCGTGCCTGCGGCCGCCGCGGTCGAACAGTTCGTGCTTACACCAGACAGCGCTCGAACGTACTATCGGCCTGCCACGGGCGGCCTCTGGATGTACGATCGCACCACAAACGCGACGAAGCGGCTCCTCGATGCGGTGGTGTGGGACATTACACTGGCGCCAACGAAGAACGCGCTCGCCTACACTAAACTCGGCGAGAATGCGCGCGAGCAACACGTCTGGGTGTTGCCGCTTTCGGCAACCACCGGCTTGGCGTCTGGGAAGGAACATCAAGCGAGCCTGCGCTCGGGAGACGTGCCGTCCATCTCACCCGACGGCAAACTGCTCGCGTTCGCCCGCGACGACGAAACGGGTGTTGGTCAGACGGTCGTTGTCGTCCCAATCGCAGGCGGAACTGAA
>JANXUN010000516.1 GCA_025356185.1 Gemmatimonadaceae bacterium | reverse complement strand
CCGTACAGGTTGCCCGGTGACCGCGACCAGTTCTGTCCTTCCCACTGATCGTCGTGCATCCATAGCACGTGCCCATCAGCGCGCTTGAACTCGCTATACACATTCACAAAAGGCTGAATCCAGTAGTCACCGGCTGGAAGGTCGGCCATATCGAACACCGGAGTGCCAAGATCCAGTCCATCAATCATGGCGGGCGCGCCGGGGGCCAGCCGCTCAACATCATGTCCAAACAACGGTGTGCCAACACGCGCAACGCCCGCGCGCGGGTCACGCGTGCTGTCGCGACTGAAAATCACGTACACACGGCCTGTGAGTGGTTCACTGCGCACCGTCGCTGGCACGCGAATCTCGAACTTCGTCTGTGATTTGCCGGATGGACCCGGAAGAATCATTGAAGTCTGCGCGGCAACTGGACCCGCAGCGGCGGCGACGAACACCGCGGGCGCCAGAGCGCGTAGCGTCAGAGCGCGTAGCGTCAGAGCGCGTAGCGTCAGAGCGCGTAGCGTCAGAGCGCGTAGCGTCAGAGCGCGTAGCGTCAGAGCGCGTAGCGTCAGAGCGCGTAGCGTGTGCTGAATCATGTGAACCTCTCGTGAGTATTGATGAGCTACGGTCGAATCTTTGCTTGTTCGATTGGCCTGAAGTTCACATCCATCGCACGCAGCCGGTCGAGATGCGCGGGAATCCGTCGCATGAAATCCGGGAAATCTTTTCTTGCCTTTTTTGTCCACAGTGCTTCCGCAAGCGCGCTAAGTCGCGGTTGTAGCATGTACTCAACTTGCTTCGGATTCTGTATGTATTCCGTCCACACTTGTGCTTGCGCGCCGAGGACGTGCTTGGCTTCTGCCGCGGTGAGTTCAGCGGGCACGGGATCGAACGAGTAGACCGTGTCGATTGGTAAGAATCCACCGATTGCGAGCGGCTCGGCGTTTTTATTGAGCGATTGGTAGTGATCGAAATACGTGTGACTTCCCGGTGCCATCACGACGTCGTGATTAGCTTTCGCCGCCGCAATGCCGCCCGCGACGCCGCGCCACGACATCACCGTCGCGTTTTCTGCCAATCCACCCTCTAAGATTTCGTCCCATCCTACGAGTCGGCGACCGTGCGCAGTAAGGAACGTGTCCATCTGACGAATGAACCAACTCTGTAACTCGTGTTCGTCTTTGAGTCCCAGTTCTTTGATGCGGGCCTGAATGAGCCCACTGGATTTCCAAAACGTTTTGTCTGCTTCGTCGCCGCCGATGTGAATGTACGGACTCGGAAACAGTGCCATTACTTCCGTGAGCACGTCCTGCATGAACGCGATCGTTGCATCGTCAGCATTCATAATGAACTTGCTGACCCCCCACACTTGCATCACGCCGACCGTCGTGTCCGGGCGCACGCCAAGCTGCGGATACGCAGACACCGCCGCTTGCGCATGTCCCGGCATTTCGATTTCTGGCACGACGGTGATGTAGCGTTCGGCGGCGTATGCGACAATTTCACGCACGTCGTCTTGCGTGTAGTAGCCGCAGTGTTTGGTGCTATCGAACACTTGTTTGGCCGGATCCGCGACGTACCGACCCACCATGGTTTGATCGCGGCATGAGCTCAAGTCCGTGAGACGCGGATACTTCTTAATTTCAATCCGCCATCCTTGATCTTCGGTCAGGTGCCAATGAAACCGATTCATCTTGTGACGCGCGATTTGATCGATGTACTTCTTGACGAATTCTTTCGGCATGAAGTGCCGCGACACGTCCAAGTGGGCACCGCGCCACACAAATCGGGGTGCGTCTTCGATGTGTACCGACGCGGCGGTCCACACGGTTCCCGGCAGCGGTGCATCACGGAATACCGCCGCTGGTAGCAGCTGCTTGAAAGTTTCGAGCGCGTAGTACGCGCCAGCTGGGTGCGCCGCGCGTACCGTCACGCCGCGCGGTGTGACGTCGAGTCGATATCCTTCTGCACCCAGTGCAACCGTATCACGCCCGGCCACGCGGATCAGGCGAATGGCGCTCGCGCCAGTGGCGGCGGTGCGCATGACCGGCACGTCGTATCCGGTCGCATCGGCGATATCGCGCACAAACCGATGCGCAACCGCACTGAGCGCGCTGTCGGCGACCACGATCGTGCGACGCGACAGAGTAAAGTGCCCGGCAGCCGGTGAGAGTACCGTCGGGCGAGGGATGACTGCGTATGATGCCGCATCGTGCATCGATTGCGCAGTGGCCATGCTGCTGGTCGCGGCAACGCCGAGCACGATATCGAACAGTAGCAAGCTGCGTCGCGCGAACTTTCGTGAAGGCGTCATAAATGCGTTAAACGGTGGGAAACCATGAAGGTGTCGATGCGTTATTGAGCCTACGTGATCTCGAGCGCGCGCACAACGTCGCGTACGACGAGCGGGTCGGTCGCACGCGCATGCACCTCGAGCACGCCAGACCGCGTCACGAGCTCTCGAACGCTCTCACTGCGCACGCTGCCGCCGGCGAGAATCGTCAACGCATTTCCTGCGCGCAATTGCCACGCGCGCAACTGCTCAGCGCCCGCGAGCGCCGTCTCGGCGTGTCCAGATGTGAGCACGTATTTCACCCCACGTGCAAGGAGCGAGTCGAGCGCAGCCAGCGGATCGGCAGTGCGATCAAACGCCCGGTGAAACACGACCGGAAGCGTTCCCGCCAACGCCACAAATTCCGCGAGCTGCTTCTCGTGCACCGTGCCGTCGGCGCAAAGCGGACCCACTACCACACCGTGCACACCTGCCGACTTCGCAGAGACGATATCCGCGCACATCACGTCAAACTCGTCATCGGCATACACGAAGTCACCAGCGCGGGGTCGAATCATCACATGAACGGGCAGCGTGACGTGCTGCAAACAGCGCGCGATGAGGCCGAATGATGGCGTGGTGCCGCCGTCGCCAGGCCCGCACAATTCAATACGACCAGCGCCGAACGCCTGCGACTCGCGAGCGGTGTGCACGGAGTCGCAACACGCTTCGACAAGCGGAGCTACAGTCGCCACGACTGCGATCCCCGCTTAGCTGTTCGCAGCGCGTGATTCGGCGGCGACGGGGCTCGGGCGGAACAGTAGTAAGAACACGACAAATACGGCCGTCGCGAGATATGCCGCCGTTGTCCAAATGCCAAACCAGTCGTGTGATGCGGGGCTCGCGCCGTTGCCACCCGTCGCGTGACTGCTCACGACGCTTGCCGATACTGACGCGCCAACAAAGTAGCCGACCCCATTGGTCACAAGGTTGAGAAAACCTTGCGCCGCCGCGCGGATTTTTGGACCCGCGCGCTCGTCGGTGTAAATCTGCCCCGCGACAAAGAAAAAGTCATAGCACACGCCGTGCAGCAAGATGCCCGCGTACACGAGCCACATGACCGGACCGTCTGCGCCGTGAGCGAATGCGAAATAGCGGAGCGCCCACGCGAGCATGCCGACGAGCATGATCCACTTGATGCCGAGTTTGCGCAGCGCGATCGGCAACAACAGCATAAAACCAATTTCTGACATTTGACCAAACGTTTGAATGAACGCCGGATCAGGGGCATGCACTTCGTTGAGATACGGATTCGCGAACGCGTAGTAGAACTGCAGGGGAATGCATAGGAGGAACGAACCAACTACAAAAATCGTGAAGTCGCGGTGTTTGAGCAGCGCGAGCGCATCGAGTCCTAATGCGTCGCGTGCACGAAACGCCTGTCCCGCCGCTTTGGGCGGCGTATGCGGCAGCATCAGCGAAAAGAGTCCCAGCAACAGACTCGCACCCGCGGCGACCTGCATCGGAATCGCCAGCTTATCCGCCTGCAGCACTTTGCCAATCAAAATGCCGGCGGCGATCCACCCAATCGTTCCCAGCACGCGAATCATCGGGAAATCGCGCGCCGAATCCGTGATGTGATGGAACGATACTGAGTTCGTAAGCGACAACGTCGGCATGTAGCAAAACGCGTACGCGAGCAGAATGGGGTAAAAGGTGCCCCACGATGTTTGGAGCGAGAGCGTGTACATCAACCCTGCGCCAATGATATGCAACACCGCCAACAGCTTTTCGCTGGCAAAAAACCGGTCGGCGAAAATGCCCATAAAAAACGGTGACACGATGGCTGCAACCGCGAGTGCGCCGTACGCCAAACCCACCTGGGTGTCAGTAAAGTGCAACGTCTGCGTGATGTACGTCCCCATGGTGACAAACCACGAACCCCAGACGAAGTACTGCAAAAACATCATCACCGACAGCTTGGACTTCGTGCCCATTAGCGCAGCTCCCTGATACCCACGGTGGGGAAGGCGAGGCCACCACTGCTGTGGCCGATG
>JANXUN010000472.1 GCA_025356185.1 Gemmatimonadaceae bacterium | reverse complement strand
CTCGACAAACGAACCGTCAAAGAAGTGCAGCTGCTCGTCGCGCAGTTCCCACACCTGTGTCACCAACCCGCGCAACACGGCGCGATCGTGGCTCACGATCAATACGCTCCCCTCGTATTGGTCGATTGCGTCCTCAATGGCTTCAATCGACTCGACATCCAAGTGATTCGTCGGTTCATCAAGAATCAACAAGTTGTTGGTCGACAGCGTGAGCAGCGCAAGCGCAACACGTGCGCGCTCTCCACCCGACAAGGTACCAACGGTACGTTGCACTTCGTCGCCCGAAAAACCAAAACGACCCAAATGCCCTTGCACCATGCGACGTTCCCACAGCGGACGTTGCGTCGCGATCGCTTCGTAGATCGACATCTCAAGCGGCAAGTGCGCGAGATCTTGCCGATAGTACGCCACGGTCGTGGACAGCCCCACTTTCACTTCGCCACGGTGCGGAGGATGCTCACCGACCAGCGTTTTGATCAGCGTGCTCTTCCCCGTGCCGTTCGGTCCAAGCAACGCCACGACTTCACCGCGCTCCAACACGACATTCACATCGCGCAAAAGTTCACGCACATGATCGTGCGCCTGCACCGCAATGGTAACGCCCATCGCTTCGACGACGCGATCACCGCTGCGAGTGCCAGCCGTGAGACGCAACGCCATCACCGCATCAGATCCAATGGGCGATGACAAGCGTGGCATGCGCGCAAGCAACTTGCGACGACCCTTCGCTTGCCGCGTGTTTTGCCCCGCCAGATTACGCGCGATGTAGTCGGTCTCTGATGTGATTTTGCGCTGCTGTTGATCAAACTGACGTTGCAGCGTCAGTCGGCGTTCTTCGCGCTGCGTAATGAATGACTGATAGCCACCCGTATAGGTGAATGCGCTGCCGCCCTCAAAGTGCATCACGTGATCGGCAAACGCGTCAAGAAACGCGCGATCATGACTAATGCACAACACCGCACGATCAATGTCTTTCAAGTGTTGCTCCAACCACGCCGTCGTATCGAGATCGAGGTGATTGGTCGGTTCGTCAAGTATCATCAGTTCCGCAGGCGTCGCAAGCTGCCGCGCGAGGGCAACACGTCCGCGTTCGCCGCCACTGAGCGTTCCAATGCGCGTATTGCGCGCCGCATCAGGATCAAAGCCAACGCCCATCAACACGCTGTCCACCTTGGCCGCCATCTGATAGCCACCGTCCCGTTCGAACTGCTCAAGATCTCGGCCGTACTTCTCCATCGCCTCGTCGCCGTGGTCGTGCTCTAAATTCTTGGCTTGATCGGCGAGTGAATGTTCGAGCGTACGCAACGCACCGAATGCGTCGGCTACAATGTCCCACAATGTCTGATGCTCAGGAAAGCGACGATGCTGATCCATCAATGCGACGCGCATACCAGGCGTGCGAGCGACCGATCCGCGCGTTGGAATCAGATCGCCGGTGAGCATGCGCACCAGCGTGGTCTTGCCCGTGCCATTGCGTCCAACGACCGCCCACCGATCCATCTCACCAATCGTGATCGAGACGTCGCGAAAGATTTCACTCGCGCCAAATTCGACCGCCGCATTGCCCACGGAAATCAGTGTCATGCGACGATGGGCGAGATGATGCGGACGTACACGATGTTCAACAGCGTATAGTTCAACAGCGTATAGTTCACAGCGAGAATGATGACAAATGAGAAGAAGAATCGAGCGGCCACGTCGAGCGCAGGTGATCGGCCGCACGGTGAACCGCCGCGACCTCTGACGCGGGCCATCCCCGGACGCGCGCGCGCAACCGCATCGCACGCAGCGCGTCCAGCCACGCCACGCTCAAGTCGCCGAAGCGCGGCAACAGGTACGTCAGAGGAACCGCCCACCACGCAGACATACCAACGGCGCGAAAACTCAGCGCCAAGAGCCCGCTCAGGATCACGTATCCGAGAAAGATAAGATGAAGGCCGGGGACAATTGCCTTGGCCATCAGCTCGGATCGATCGGCGGCGAGCCGTCGCGCTGCGAACATCACCAGTAGGAACAGCGGAGCGTGCAGCACCGCGCCGATCAGCGCTGGAACCGCCGCGCCGATCAGCCATATCATCGACGGCCAGTGCGCTTGACCGTTGGCGGCTCCGGCGGCGTCCAGCGTCCTCGCTGTGTCGCGCGCTGAGGTCGCGATGCCGCCGGCACGCGTCACCGCTTGAACTAACGTGTCCAGATCCTTGTCCTTCGATTCAACCGCCTTCGACTCAACCGCTTTCGACTCAGCCACCTTCGATTCCGCGTTCGCTCCGTGTTCGCCGATCTGCGCCCGCGCTCTAACCGCTGTCGTGAGTAACGGCTCGTGGTCGCTGGCGTTCACCGCCGCGACGACTGCGATGAGCCGATCACGGTGCTCCGCTTCTGGCCACGTCGGACTATTGCGGGTGACTGCCATAAGATCTTCGCGCATGCGCGCGGCCAAGTGCCGCGCCGACGGATCGACATGAGCTCTTCGCCAATCGTTGAGAGAAAATGGCGTTCCGACTTCAACAATCACGTCACTGCGAAGCTGGTGTGGCGATTCATACTGCACGCCGAACGAGACGGTATTCACAACAGTTTTCTGGCCATTATCGATACATTCAAGCGCCATTTTCGCAACACCTGCGCGCAATGTGCCGACATGTGGCGAGTCGATTACACCTCCTTCTGGAAAAACCCCCACCACATCGCCGAGAGCAAATGCATCGGCAAGCGCTTGAT
>JANXUN010000503.1 GCA_025356185.1 Gemmatimonadaceae bacterium | reverse complement strand
CCGGTGCCAACGGGTTGCGCAGTTCGTGTGCGAGTGTTGCGAGAAACTCGTCTTTTTGACGATCGGTTTCCAGCAATGCCTCTTCGGCCATCTTGCGATCGTGAATGTCGGTGGACGTGCCATACCAGCGCACGACATGAGCGTCGCCGTCTCGTGTCGGTACAGCCCGCGTTAAAAACCACCGATACTCGTCATCGCTTTTGCGTTTGAGCCGGAACTCGGTGTGCAGCGTTGTACCGTGAGCTCTGGCGTCCTCCCACTGTCTCAGCATTCCACCGAGATCTTCCGGATGAACGAGCGGACTGAGGTCGGCTGTCTGCGCATTCGACTGACCGGTGTAGTCAATCCACTGCCGATTTACGAACTCGACTTTTCCGTTGGCATCGGCAACGTAGACGATTTGTGGCATGGCATCTGCCATCACGCGCAAGCGCTCCTCGCTGTCCCGAAGTTGCTCCTCTGCTTTGCGGCGTTCGCTGATGTCGCTGACAATCCCGCGGAGTCGCATTTCTCCATTTGGGCCCGATCGTTCGGCGTATCCGCGCTCCTCAATCCATGCAATCTGACCGTCTATTGGGCGAATGAGGCGGAACACGCTTCGATAGCTTCCGCCTTCCGTCGCCACCCGCGAGGACAGGGCGCGATGTGCGGCCACGTCCTCAGGGTGAACGAGCGGAAAGCCTTGGGCCGCGCTCCGAACGGATGTGCCCGGGAGAAGGCCATATAGTTCGTCAAGGTTTTTCGTATGATAGATCTCGTCTGTTTCCGGGTCGTATTCCCAAGCCGCCATGCGCGCAGTGGTCAGCGTGAGCTTGAGCCTGGCCTCGTCACGACGCGCTGACCGTTCGCGCGTCTCCAGCTCGAGTTCATTCTTTCGGCGTTCACTGATGTCAGTGACGAGCGCAAAAAAGCCAGCAACGGTTTCGTCCGGTCCGACATCGGGCACGTATACGACGTGCACGTGGCGTGCACCGCCAAACCGGAACGGCATTTCCGCCTCGAATTCCACCCGCTTGCCGGCGAGCGCGGCTTCGATGTGCGGCTTGGCGAGTTCGAATACTTCGCGACCCACGGCGTCCCGCAGCGCTCGGCCTTTCAACTCTTCGGGTTCCTGCCCAAACCAATCTTGATACGTCTTGTTGTTGAACTGGTAGCGTCCTTCCGCGTCGATGTACGAGATCAGGGCGGGTACAGCGTCGGTAATCAGACGCCGCTGCCGTGACTCGGCGGCCAGCTCTTGCTCCCGCTCGCGCACTGCGTTCAAAACCCACCACATGAGCACTGCGAGAAAGCCAATGAGAATCAGCGAGACCAGTGCTGTGCCAAGGCCCGAATCGATCAGCCCGGCCTGTTGTCCTTTGACGCGCAAAAACTCAACGGCAACTGGAACTATCAGCATCAACGGCAGGGCGCGACGTGCGAGTCGTCCTGCTTCCCCCTGATCCGCGAGCATGGACATGGGCGCGCTTTCGGGATTGCTAACAATAACGCCAATGGAAACGGCGAAAATAAACGTTGAAGTCTGTAGCGCGATGATCGTGAGGTATGGCAGCGAAAAAAGCCGATCCACACCGTATAAGTAGCCAATGAGTGACAACGCACTCGCGGCCATTGTTGTCAACGCCAGTGCAGCGGCCCACCGACGGAATCGGTATTGCCGCGAGCTCACTATCAGTGCGATGCCAATTAACGTCCAACAAAAGGTGCCCGGCGGGCCCATACGTCCCGGGAACACCACGCCCTTGCGTCCCCATTCACGCCCAAACATGAGCGGCGTGTCAACGCCGAATGAATAGGCGCTGATCCATTCCAGTCCGGTGAGCCCTGCAATAAACAAAACGAGCACGCCACACACCAACCCGATTCGGCTACGGTTTGCCGAGAGGGACAACAACGCCGTTCCGCACAGGATTACGCAGAGTGTCGCGTTCGGCTGAATGGAAATGCCGCTCGCGTTCCAATCGGTCAGGCGCGAAACGTCCAGCACCCAGCCAGCCAGCGATATGCTTCCGCCCAACACGGCGTACAGTCCCGCGAAAAACGCCATCCTGCGATTCAGCGGGGTTTCTGCGATGCGGTTCATGACAGGAGGTGACTGCGATAGCGAAGTGATTTTCAGCGATGGATACAAGATGCAGCGCTGTTGATGTGTCAGCGAGCGGTACGCCCGGTCAATGTCAACTAGTAGGCGCCCGGGATGTCGCGACCGGTCAAGATGAGCGGCGTGGCAGGCGGGTCACAGAGAGGCTCTCGGGTGGAAAACGACAGGGGTGCTGCGCAATGTTCTCTCCATGTAGGGGACGCGGAGCGCTTGCGACCCGTATATGGGTTGGACTCCCTCCTATCATCCCGCGATGACGCCTGACCCACAGTTTGCGCCCAATTCCCATTCGTTGCGCGAGGCCGCGACGGAAGGTGGCGCGAAGGATACTGAACGGTGGCTGCGCATTCAGGCAAGCGATCACACCGCGTTTGAGGCGCTGTTTCGGGCGTATCATCCGAGCATGTGTTCGTTTGCCGCGCGTATGGTGAACAGCAGCGAGATCGCCGAAGATCTCGTGCAGGAAGTGTTTCTGTACATCTGGCGGCATCGCGAGTCCGTACAGATGCGCATGAGTCCACGCGTCTATTTGTATTCGGCGCTGCGGCATGCGGCGTTGCGTTATCTGCGCCATGAGCGCGTGGAAAAGCGTCACACTGCCGAAACGATCTCCATTTTTGACAGACCGCCGCGCAGCACAGATGCAAGGCTACTCTCGGCCGAAACGCTTTCATTGGTGCGCGCGGCCATTAGCCGATTGCCCGAGCGGTGCCGTCTGGTATACACGCTACATCGCGAGCAGGGGCTGTCGTATGCGGAGGTTGCCGAGGTGATGGAGATCTCTCCCAAGACGGTCGACGTGCAAATGGGTCGCGCACTTAAGTCGTTACGTCGCGCATTAGGGAGTCATCGATGAGCGCGCTCTGGCGGTGTTCAGTACGCGCGAACAGAAATGCGCTCGACGGAACGGGTTGTAGGGGATGTGTGCGGGTCGCGTCCCCTGACTGTATGCCCCCGTCAGTTCACCTCGAATCTCGAGCGCGCGCATGCTAGATGAAGCCGATTGGAGTCGGCTCGCGCGTCATTTGGCGTGCGAGTGTACGCCGGCGGAAGCGAACGAGACGCGCGCATGGATCGCGGCGGACGACCAGCGCCGGGACGCTGCGGAGCGCTTGCGCGACGTGTGGCTTATGAGCGTGTTGTCGTCGTCGACCAGTGATTCGGATGTCGCATGGCAGCGATTGGCCGCGCGCATGCATGTAACAGAAGGGCTTGCGACGGTCGCGTTGCATGAATCGCCCACTGCAGTAGCGACGTCTACATCGCCCTTGGCATCGTCCTCGGCTTCGCGTCGACGGATTTCGCTGCGTGGAGCCGATGTCGTGGTGCCGCGCTACTGGGCCTTGGCAGCACTCGTTGCCGCCGCGGCGATCGTGTTCGTTGTTCGCGAAGCGAACGACACCCGAACGACGGCGCCTGCGGCTGTCAAGGCGACTGCTGAATCGGATCGCGAGTTTCGCACGGCGCGTGGTCAACACGCCGTCGTTACACTGGGCGATGGTTCGCGAGTGGAGTTAGGTACGGAGAGCGTATTGCGCGTCAAACCGTTTCGCGACAGTGCGCGCGTTATCACGCTCGTAGGTCAAGCCGTGTTTGAAGTCGTGCACGATACGGCACATACGTTTCTTGTATACACGAAGAACGCGATCACTGAAGACTTAGGTACGCGCTTCTCGGTGCGTGCATATCCGAGGGACAATCGCGTGCAAGTATTGGTGACGGCGGGTAAAGTGGCGCTGCGCGCAGTTGGCGCACCTGCAGGCTCGGGCACATTGCTGAGTGTGTTGGACCTTGGCGTGCTTGACTCGGCCGGTCAGACCACGGTACGCAACGGCGTCGACACGACGCGCTTTCTCGCATGGACGCGCGAGCGTTTCGTGTTTGACAATGCGCCACTGTCTGAAGTGCTGCCGGATATCGCGCGATGGTTTGACGTCGAGATCGATGTGGCGAACGATCAGCTTCAGCAACGTCGTGTGACGATGAACGTGCCAGCGAGTTCGTTGCGCTCGGTGCTTGGTGCCGCGACGCTGCCGTTGGGACTGCATTTCACCGTGAACAACCGTGCCGTTGTAGTCCGCTAGCGCGTTGTCGCTGCCGGAGTTGTGTTGGTCAAGTCGTCGTCGTTCCCGCCTCGCAGTTCGCCGAACATGTGGTTCCCGCCTTCGGTTCAGAGAGAGAGTTCATGGCTCATCGCCCCGCATTCACTGCATTCCTGGCACTGTCGTTGCTGTGTGGCGTCTCGCACACTGGTCGGGCGCAGTCTCCGCCTGGCAAATCGCGAGACGCAGCACCGATCGCGGCGAAAGCTGCGACAAATCGTGCACCGCAGTATCTGCCGCTTGAGAGTGTGCGTTCGGGCGCCGTGCGCATGCCCAAAGAGTTAACGCGACGCGTGAATCTCACTCTGGCGAAGGCACCGCTGCAGCGCGTGCTGATGGAAATCGCAACGCAGGCAGGGCTTGGTCTTTCGTACGGAGAAGGACTTGTGGCCGACGCACCGATGGTGTCGATCGACGTGTCGGGAATGATCGCGGCGGATGCGCTCGCCAAAGCCGTTGAGGGAACCAAGTGGAGCGTGTTTGTCACCGCGAGTGGGCAGGTGACGATTAGCCCTGCGGACGTCAAACTGCTCGGCATCGTTTCCGGAGTGGTTACGGATAAGACGTCTGCGGTGCCGATTGTCGGTGTGAGTGTGATCGTCGAGGGAACGCAGCTGTCGGCGGTGAGTGGAACAGATGGCCGGTATTCGATTACCGCAGTACCGATCGGCATGCAGCGACTCACCGCGCGTCGCATTGGCTACGAGCCGCAAACAATCTCGGTGATGGTGAGCGACGGGCAGAGCACGACACTGTCGTTCGCGATGGGGCACAGTGTTGTGTCACTATCGCAAGTCGTTGTGACGGCCGCCGGCGTTGAGCGCGCGCGTCAGTTGGGCAGCAGCGTGTCGGTGCTAGACCTGTCGAAGGAACGCGCGCCAATCGCGAACACGCAGGAGTTGCTAACGGGGCGCGTTTCGGGCGTCACTGTGCTACAGAATTCGGGGCAGGCGGGTGCGGCCGGATCGATTCGCTTGCGCGGCGTGAATAGCATCAGCCAGGGCAACTCGCCGATCATTTATATCGACGGCGTGCGCATGTCGAACAATCGCACACCGGTGAGCGTTGGTGGTCACAGTAACATCAATCCGCTTAATGATATCGATATGACCGATGTCGATCACGTTGAAGTTGTGAAAGGTCCAGCGGCCACGACGTTGTATGGCACCGAAGCGTCGGGTGGCGTGATTCAGCTGTTCACCAAACGCGGCTTGAAGGGCGGCGCACAAACGACGCTGGACGCGAGTGTTGGCTACAACAACATGGGGCACATCGGCGTCGCGAGCGACACCACCGGCATGTTCGTCAACAATTGCAGCGGCATCTTGCAGTTGGGGAACGGCACCAAGTTTCAGGACCCAACGTGCCCCGCAAGCGGCTCATGGCTCAAAAACGGACCGATCAAACGCTACGCGATGAGTGTGCGCGGGTCGACCGACGCGGCCGACTACTTTCTGTCGGGCAACTACAGTGACGAACTGTCGGTGTTGAACAGTGGCGAGAATCGATCGGCAGGTGTGCGCGGCAACACGACTATTCGCGTCAATCCTAAATTCACGGTTGCACTCAACAGTTCGTTTGTGAAGCGCGACGTCACGTGGTTCCCCGATGGCCTAAGCAGCAATGCTTTTTTGCTGAATGTGTCTCGTGGGTCCGGCACGTTCTTTAAGGGACCCGGCTGTACCGATACGACAGTGACGTGTTTGTCCAACGACAGTATTTTCACTGTGCAGAACACGACGGGCACCAATCACTTCATCACCGGCGGTACGGCAACGTTCACGCCGTTTAAACCGCTGTCGATTCGATTCGCCGCTGGCTACGACTACGACGCGGCCGACGTGCTCGACATTACGCCATTCGGCCATCTGCGTGTGCCGTCGGGTTCGATGACGGAGACAATCTGGAATCGCACACTGATTACGTCGGATTTGGCGGCAACGCTGACGCACGCGCTGACGAGTTCCGTCACCACAACGACGTCGCTTGGCGGACAAGTCTTTGATAGTCGGTTGAACTCGACAGACCTGTCAGCATCGAACTTCGCGGCACCGGGAACGCCAACGCTGACGTCGGGATCGCTGCGTAACATCACCGCGGTGAATCAGCAGCGCGTGATCAACGCTGGTTGGTTTGGGCAGGAAGTCCTTGGCTGGCGCGACATTCTCTTTATCACCGGCGGTGTGCGCGTCGATGGCAACAGCGCATTTGGTTCTGGCTTTGGATTGCAAACGTATCCGAAACTGAGTGCGTCGTACGTGATCTCCGACGAGTCGTTCTGGCCATTGCGTTGGTTGGAAACACTGAAGATACGCGCGGCGTTGGGCGAATCCGGAAAAGCACCGGGCGCATTTGATGCGGTACGT
>JANXUN010000491.1 GCA_025356185.1 Gemmatimonadaceae bacterium | reverse complement strand
CAAGTCCGGCGGTGACGACAATCGAGGTGGCGGCGACGGCACCGGATATACCGGCGGCGAGTGCGAACGGAACCGTGAGGCCATCGGACATGCCGATGACGACATCTTTGACGATGTCACTGCCGGTAAAATGAGCTTCGTGATGTGCGTGATCGTGCACGCGCGCTCCGGTGCGTGAGAATTGGTGTGAAGAGACACTGAGAATCAAGAGCGCGAAACGCAATTGCGGCAGGGGGATTTGTGAATGTGAACCTGCGATCCACCATGTGACACGGATGCGCAGTAGATTCGCGGCATGAACGATGGTGATTCCGACGCGACTCCTCGCACGCTGCGCGATGCGCGTCACGCGCACGCAGCTCTGCTCGCGTCGGCGCATTCACGTCGGAGTGAGGTCGCCGCGCATCACGGTGTTTTGCACGCAGAAAGCGCCAGCTACGTGGTCGCGATGATTCCTTTTAGTGAAGCGCGCGTGTCGGAGCTGCCGCGCACGCGCCGTGATGCGCTTGAAGGTGTGCTCCGCCAGAACGTCGCCGCCGCACGAGCGATCATGCACGCTGACGCGGAGATCGGTCCTGAAACACTGTTGTCGGCGCCCTTGGTGATGCACGACTCGGACGCGTTGCAGCACGCCGAGTCGGAATTACGGGCGGCAGGGTGCGCGGCGTGCCGCGGGCACTGTTGCATGGCGGGCGGCAATCACGCGTTTAATCGGGTAGAGACGATGGTGCGGGTGATGCGCGCGAACGGCGCGTGGTCGGACGATGAACTTGTGGATGCGTATCTCGGGTTTGTCGCCGAGCACACGATGACCGATGGATGCGTGTATCAGGGAGCGCAGGGGTGCACACTGTCGCGCGAATTACGATCGGAGATTTGTAATCGGTACGAGTGCAATGGACTGCGCATGTTGCGCGGGCAATTTGACGAGGGGCAGCCGGTGCGCGCGTACTTTGTGCATCGCGAGGGCGGGGAACTGCGGGGCGGGGAGTTTGTTGAGATTGCGAGATCGCGTACATGCGGCAGTGAGATCGGGTAACGGCGTTTCTGGTTGGTACTGCCTTTTCGATTCGCACTCGAAATACATGTTTGGGCTGATCCCGGCGACGACAACTGGCAACCAATTGTTGTCCGTTACCGGGTGTCGAAAACAACAACGGCGGAGGCTCGTTTCGAGCGCCCGCCGTTGTCTCCCGTCTCCCGTCTGACCTCTCCCGTCTCCCGTCTCCCGTCTCCCGTCTGAGCTCTCCCGTCTCCCGTCTCCCGTCTCCCGTCACGACGCCTACGGCGTCGTCTTGATCTCGCCGTTACCGCGCAGATAATCACCAAGCAAATGCTCGGTGAAGTATTCCATCATCATGTGAATGTTGTACGGCTGCGTGTCGCGATACCCATGCGGCTGACCTGGATACACGAAGAAATCAAACCGCTTATTGGCTTTGATTAATGCATCGACCAAACGAATCGTGTTACCAGGATGCACGTTGTTGTCGAGATCACCCGTGGTGAGCGCCAAGTTGCCTTTCAAATTGCCGGCCAATTCTTCGTTGGTCGGCACTTTGATGTCAAAGCGAATGTTGTTCGCGTTGGTCGTGTCGTCCACCGCTTCGGCAACCGCTGCACCACCACCACGACCCGTGCCGCCAGCGGCGGCGCCACCGGGTCCACCACCACGACGACCAGCGGCGCCAGCAGCCGCACCACCGGCCGCGCGCGTGTTCGCACCACCGCGCGCGCTATCGGCCTTCGCGATGACGCGCACGCCGTGATTCCACTCACTCCAGTTTTGGTTGTAGATGTTGTTGTCGTGATTTCCCGATTCTGACCAACCCACTTTAAAGAATTCGTTGTACGGCGGCTGCAGCATAGCCGCGGCGGTTAAGAATCCTCCGCCCGAGTGGCCGTAGATACCGACACGATTGAGATCGATGAACGAATGTCTGCCGGCCAACTGTTCAATCGCCGATTTCTTATCGGCGAGCGCATAGTCGCGCATGTTGAAGTAGCCGTAGCGATGGTACGCGAGCGAGCGCAACGGTGAACCGCCGCGATGTCCGACCTCAATCACGATGAAGCCCAGCTGCGCGAGTGCGAGCTGCGTTCCGCCAACCGTGAAGCCCGTCGTGACCGCTTCTGTTTGCGGACCGGGATACACGTAGTTGATGATCGGATACTTTTTCGTCGAATCGAAATCGAACGGCTTCCACATGTTGCCGAACAGGTCCGTCACGCCATCCGCAGCTTTCACCGAAAAAGGCTCAGCAGGTTTGAAACCAAGCTCTTTGATCTTTGACAGGTCCATCTCTTCGAGCTTGGTGATCACTTTCCCAGTCATCCCATCGCGCACCACAGACACCGGTGGCTGATCCATGCGCGAATACGTGTCGTACACGTAACGCTTGGTTGGCGACACGAAGCTGGGCGTGCCTGTTTCGCCGAGTGTGATGGCGTGGTGCGCATTGCCGGGATCGAGAATCGTGAGACCCGTGCCATTGGGGTTCACGCGATACAAGTGCGTCTGATACAGCTGTTCACCCGGTTCACGTCCCTGTCCCGCGATCCACACCGTTCCGAGCGTTGAATCGATTTTCACGACGCCGCTCACGTTCCACTCGCCCGTGGTGAGCGCGTTCTTTTCGCCGCCGTCAAAACCGTAGACGTAGTACATGCCCCAGCCGGTCTTCTGCGACCACCAGAGAAAGTCGCCGCCCTTTTTGAGATACTGAATAGGCTTGGGTTCGATCGCCGCGTTTTCGATTTCGTCGGCGAGCAACGTCTTAATGGCATTCGTTGCCACGTCAACTTCGATGAAGTCCACTTTGCGCTGCGGACGATCGCGACGCAGCAGGCGCAGCTTGTCACCGCTTACTGGAAAATGGACGTCGGAAATAGTTTGATCTTTCCATTTGGCGACGTTGATTTTCTTGAGTGACTTCTCGCCGCGACGAAACACGTAGATCTCTGTTTGCGTGACATCTTCTTCGCCAGGCATCGTGTACTTGTAGTGCAACAACACGGGGCGCGGCTGGGCGAGCACGTTCACCAAGTACAGATCTTTGACTTTGCGCTGATCGCGACGCGCAATGGAGAATGCTTTGGAATCGGGCGACCACGTTGCTGCGGCACGCACGCGCATTTCGCGAGAGTTGGCGGCGTCGTTGGTGTTGTCAGTTCCATCGTCTTGTTGCTGACCGCCGCCCTGACCAAGCGCGTCAAGCTGACGACGATTTTCTGTCGTGTCACGCGAGCCGAACGAATAATCTTCGGCGCCATCGTTGGTGAGCTTGACGGTGTCGGGCTTGCCAACCTCAACGAGATACAGATTGTGGTTGAGCGCGTAGACGTACGCGGTGCTGTCGGGCGAGAAGTTGCGGTACTCGGGGCCACCGTTGGGGCCTCCGCGTCCACCAGCTCCACCTGCGCCGCCACGTCCACCGGCGGCGTCGCGCTCTTCGTCGCCGGGAGGCGTGCGCGGAGGACGGCCGAGTCCCTTAAGCGTTTCGGTTGCGAGATCCCATTCGTAGCGCACGGTGTCGACGGTAAAGCGAAACGCCTTATGCGTCTTGAGAAACGTGAGCGTCGTGAACGGCAGAGTGTTTTGATCGTATGGTTTGTGGCTGACCATCGTCAGCTGCTGCGCCATTTTTGCGGCGTCAAACAGCGACTTTTTTGTGCCGCCCGTGGGCGACGGCACATACAGCATAAAGCGATTGCCGTTGTGGTCTTTGAAGTTGTACCACATCGAATCGGTTTGGCCGAGAAAGCGCGGCGTCACGCCAGTCGTGTACGTGATTGAGCGAAGCGCTGCGGCGTTGAAGCGATTTGAGAGTGCCCAATTGGCCTTGTTGACGCGGCCTTCATCGGGCTGTCCGGCCTGTTGTGCGCTGGCGGGTGCGAGCGGCGAAAACATGCCGGCGAACGCAACGGCGCTGGTCCATCGCGCGAACTGGCGCAAGGAGAAATACATACCTACAACCTCCGTGGAGTGAGCTGGGGGAAGGGTCCCACCCCACATACTCTCGGCGTCGGCGGGCCGTTGAGCAAGTGCGAGACGACGAGTGAAGCGTCGCGTGAAGCGACGTCTACGGTTTCTCGACGAATCGTGTGGTGAAAACCGGCTGCACCCACGCGGCAGCGGCGCCGGAATCGGTCACTTTGGCCCGCACGTACGTCTCGTTTCCTGACAGCGTGTAGTGGGGCGAGAGGGACTTGTCGATTGCCAACAGCGTGCCGTCGCGACCGTAAAAGCGCGTGGTGTACTTGTAATCGCCCTTTTGCTTTATGGTGATGCTGAGCGTCCTCGGCGTTACTTGCACATCGCTGAGCGTGACGCCGCTGCTCGCGTAAAACTGCCCGTCTTCGAGGGCTGCGACGAGGGCGCGCGTTTCGAGAGCCGTGGTGCGAATGCTGACCCAGCCGCGCCCGGGGTTTGAGCGGTCTGCGCTAAACTCGCCCTGAAAGTTGTGCGCGTCGTCGACGGCAATGCCGTACATGCGCTTGCCGCTGGAAAGGAGACCGTCCCACACGCTTTCCATGCTGGGCATGCCGCCGCCACCTTCGCTGTGCACGAGCGGATGTCCGCTGTGAATCTCAAACAGCTTGTCGTTGCGCACGCGAAAGAGCGTCGCGGAATCGATGCTCCATAAAAAGTTTGGATGATTGATGTGCGGGATGGCGTGTTCGGCGCGAATGGCGTCGACCGATTTTTGGATGGTGCCGAGGAGCGTGGAGTCTTTGGGTGCGGGGATGACGCGCGTGATGGCGAGTGCATTGACGTGGACGGCGGCTTTTTGATAGCTGGTGGTGACCTCTTCGCCGGGGAGGAGCAGGAACGACGAGTCGGTGAGGGACGCGAGCGTGACGGGATCGGTGAAGACGTTGTGATCGGAGAGGACGAGAAAATCGTAGCCGTGGGTTTTGTACCAGCGCGCGACTTGTTCGGGCGGCGTGTCGCCGTCGGAGTTGGTGGTATGGGTGTGGGTGTTGCCTTTATACCAGCGCGCGTTGGCGGGGATGCTTGGCACGACAAAACGCGCTGGCTGCGCCGACGCGGGCGAGGCATTGAGTAGCAATGCGAGGCAGAGCGATCGCGTAGCAGAGGCGGCGGAGAATTTTGGCATGCCTCAACGATGCGTGTCGCGGTCCGAGTTAGCCAGCGATGCGCCGATAACGCAATTCGGACTGCGGCGGTATAATCGGGAATCATCCACCCTTTGCCTGACGGGGATTTTCGATGCACGCTGCGCTTCGATCGGTTTGTCTGCTGGTGACCACCGCGGTTGCGCTCAGTGCGCAGGCGCCGCGCGTGTACGACCCCGCCACCTACCTGCGATCGTCGTTCGACATTCCCGCGCGCGATGGCGTGCTACTGCACCTTGAGCTGTTCACACCGGCCAACAGCACTGAGCCGCTGCCGTTTTTGCTACAACGCACGCCATACGGCGTGGCGGGCGCCGGTGTACGGCTCACCGCGGGGTACAAAGAGCTTGCTCAAGACGGATACATCTTTGTGTTCGAAGACATTCGCGGTCGATACAAATCGAACGGCACGTTTGTCATGCAACGCCCGCCGCGTTTGTTTGACGGCCCGAAAGATGCGATCGATGAAAGTACGGATACGTATGACACGATTGAGTGGCTGCTGAAAAATGTGCCAAAAAACAACGGGCGCGTTGGCATGTTGGGTGTGTCGTACGACGGGTGGACATCGGCGATGGCGATGCTCGATCCGCATCCGGCACTGAAAGCAGTGAGTCCGCAGGCCTCGCCGGCCGACATGTTTTTGGGCGATGACTTTCATCATAACGGTGCATTTCGGCTGAGCTACGGATTTGAGTATGCATTTCTTACCGAAGACAGCAAAGAAAACAGCAACTTCTCGTTCGATCGCTATGACACGTATGATTGGTACCTGGCGCTCGGACCGCTGTCTACTGTGCAAAGCAAATACTTGAAGAACAAAGTGCTGCCGACGTGGCGCGATTTTACCGAGCACCCCAACTACGACGGGTTTTGGCAGCGGCAAGCGATGAAGCCGTATCTGAAGCGCGTGACGATGCCAACGCTCAATGTCGGTGGGTGGTGGGATCAAGAAGACTTTTACGGACCGGTCACGATTTATCGTGCGCTCGAAGCGCATGACACGAACAATCAGAACTCGCTCGTGGTGGGTCCGTGGTGGCATGGTGGATGGAGCAGCGGCACCGGCCAAAAAATCGGTGTGATCGATTTTGGTTCGGCGACCAGCGAATACTTTCGCACCAAACTGCAGGCACCGTTTTTTGCGAAACATTTGAAAGATCAAGGCACATTTAAGGCCGCCGAAGCGACGGTATTTGAATCGGGAAGCAACACGTGGCGCACGTTTACTGCGTGGCCTCCGAAGGAAGCGACGAACAAGTCGTTGTACTTCCGCGCCAACGGATTGCTGTCGTTCGACGCGCCAAGCGCGTCGGATGTAGCAGGGAAAGACAGTTTTGTCAGCGATCCCGCGAAGCCGGTGCCGTATCGCAAGCGGCCCATCGAGCCGACGTACTATCCCAAAGGCAGCGGATGGCGCACGTGGCTGATGGAAGATCAACGTTTTGTTGAGAATCGCCCCGATGTGCTGACGTGGCAAACGACGACACTTACGTCGGATGTGGTCGTTGCAGGTGACATTACGGCGAAATTGTTTGCGAGCACCACGGGGCAAGACGCCGACTGGATCGTGAAACTGATTGATGTATATCCCGACAGCGTTGCGCCTGATCATACGCTGGGTGGCTACGAACTCATGGTCGCAAACGATGTGTTTCGGGGACGCTTTCGCAACTCGTTCGAAAAACCCGAGCCCATTGTGCCGAATACTGTGACGCCATTCAGCATCGATTTGCACACGCAAAGCTATCGATTCAAAGCGGGTCATAGGATCATGGTGCAACTGCAAAGCACGTGGTTTCCGCTCATCGATCGCAATCCGCAAACGTGGGTGCCCAATATTTTCACGGCGAAGGCGAGCGACTACAAAGCGCAGACACACACCATTTGGCGTTCGGCGAAATCCCCGTCGCATGTCGTCATTCAAACGGTGACGCCGTGATGCGTGCATATCGTATCGCAGTAGCGAGTGCGATGACGCTGCTTTCGGCGTCGCAGGTATACGCGCAATCGAGCAGTGCGAAAGGCACCGTTACGGTGGGGACTGCAAGCGCCGCGCGCGGAGTGCGCGCGTACGGCGAGATCGCCGTGCCCGCTGGAAGTGACGCGGCGATGAGTATTCAGGTCGCGGTGATGCACGGCGCGCTGCCCGGACCAACGGTCGCGTTTATCTCGGGTGCGCACGGCACTGAATACGCGTCGGTTGTCGCTCTCACGCGCTTGATCGAACGTATCAATCCGCAGTCGCTCGCCGGCACGGTGATTGTTGTCCCGCTACTCAACGTGGCGTCGTTTGAGCAGATGACGGTGCACACCAATCCCGTCGATAAGAAGGGAATGAACGCGACGTATCCCGGCAACGCCAAAGGCACGCAAACCGAACGCGCGTTGCAACTGATGACGGAACAGGTCGTCTCCGTCGCCGACGTGATCGTCGATTTGCATGGTGGCGATATCGACGAAGACCTGCGTCCGTATAGCTACTGGACGCGAACTGGCAACGCCGCGCAGGACTCAGCGACGCGCGCATTGCTCATGGCATTTGGACTGGATCACGTGATCGTGCGTGATCTTGATATCACCAACGCGGCAACAACGCGCAGCCTAAGCGGTTACGCGCTCTCAAAAGGCAAAACCGCCATCGTTGCCGAAGCCGGACGCAGCGGCATGGTGTTGCAAGACGATGTTGACCTGCTCGTCAAAGGATCACTGCGCGTTCTTGGCGCAATGCACATGACGTCTGACAAAGCCAACAGCATGTCGCGCGCTACGTGGCTGAGTGCTGCACAGCGCGCCGCCGCGGACAAACCCGGCATGTTTTTCGCGACCGTGCAGCGTGACAGCAAAGTGAAGGCGGGACAAGCACTGGGGTTCACGACAGACTACGTCGGCCGTCGTACCGGCATCGTGACCGCACCCGTTGACGGGCTGGTTGGATTCATTCGCGGTGTGCCGTCGATGTGGAGCGGTGCAACGCTGGCAAGCGTGTTGCCGATATTGAAAGACGTGCCAGTGTGGGTGAAGCCGTAGCGCGGTGTGCTTCGCTACGGCTTCATGCTAATGCGGCGCGCTGCGCAAGAGCGTGCTGACGTTTCCGCTGCTCGCTAACTCACGCACGCGTGCTTCGACGCGCGGAAACAGCGTGCTCGCTTCACCTTTGAATCGTTCGAACAACGCTTTCATATCCGTCGTTGAAAGCGAACGATTCTGCGCGTAGTACTGCTCCGACGCATGCCCCATCGCGTATGTCGTGGCAAATGTGACCGACGCGCCCGCCGCAATACCCGCTGCTTCGCCAGCAAATCCACCGATCAATCCACCCAGCGCGCCGCGACCTAACAGTCCGGCAAATCCGCCGAGCGTATTGCGCACAACTTTCTCCATAATTTGCGCGGCAGCGCCAATGCCAAACACCGCGGCGAGATCCTTGACCTGATTCATGTTCATGGTTTGCCCATGACGCGCGCCAATTTGCTGCACCAACCGCAGCTGCAACGGCAAAATGCCAAGGTTGGCGAGTGCGTCCGGCAAGAGCTCTAACGCGGCCGAGAGTATCGCTTGATCAAGGATGTATTTGTCCAATTCGCTCGCTGGTGCAGCAGACGTCGCCGAGGGCGCAGCACCGGCGACAGCGCTGGCGTTCGAGTGAATCCCTGCGGCGGTTTGATCGATTTGTGTCGCGTCGACACCGAGCGCAGACGCCAAGGTGCGCAAGAATGCGGCCTCGTTGGGATTCACCCATCCATCCGCGTAACAGACCGACACGGCCGTGTTATAGGCCGACTTGCGCGCTTCGTCTGTCGTTAACCGTTCGACAAGCCGTGCGAGCGGCACCGCACCGCCGGTCGCGTTGGCCATTGCACTCGCGAGCGTGGCGGAGGCATCCGGAAGGCCAAGACCTGCCGCCATCTCAAGTATGCGCGCGCGCTCTCCGTCGTCTTGCTGTCCGTCGGCCTGCGCGGCAAGTGCGGCGATCGCAACAATCGTCTCGGCGTCTTGTGATGTCATGAGTTCTCCATAGTGTCGGTGGTCACGCGATGAAACTATCGCGACCCGCTCGGATAGTAACTGGTGGTCGCACGCCATGGTTCGCACGACATTTTTTTCTCAGGAGGTAGCAGATGACTGAACAACACAGCAGCCATGCGCGATCGTGGATGATTGCCATTGCATCGCTGGCGCTGCTCGCACTGTGCACGTCGTGCGGCAACGACAAAACCACGGCACCGGAAACGCGGAATGCGTCGCTACAGATCGTGAACGCGGCGAAAGTCGCGGTTGATGCGCGCGTTGACGGCGAGGTTGTGTCTACCAACCTCGCGGCGTCGGCTGTATCGTCGGTGGTCACTGTGACGAGCGGCACACATACCGTATTACTTACGCCGACTGGAACAACGTCGGGCGGCGTGAGCACATCGGTGACCACGAGCGACGTCCATAGCAGCGCCGTCGCGCTCACGGTGGCGAGCGGTGGCGCCTTGAGCGCCGCAGCGCTGGGCGATACGGGACGACTGGTCGGCGTGGGTCGAAGCAAATTGCGGGTCATGCATTTGGCGAGCAGTGCGCCACCACTCGACATCTGGCGCACGCAACCGGATTACCAGACTCCAATCAGTATTCTCTTCCCTTACACGTATCAATCGGGAGCAACCGTCGAAAGCGCGGCTGGCGATTGGCAAGTGCGCGTATGGCCCACCGGAGGCGGCAGTTGGACATCGCCGATGAGTTCGATCGCCGTCACCATCCCGAGCGGCGTGCTTCGGACTGTCGTGACGCTCGACGCAACCGGTGGTGGTGTCAAGCTGGTGCTGCTGGATCCGTAACGAGTTTTCAGAGGTATCTTGACGCTACGTCAAAAATCGGCGACGCTCCCTCTGCAGGAGACGAGTCAACGCATGTCGACGTACTACATAGGGAGCAACGATGGGACTGTTAGACGGACCCCTTGGCGATGCAATCGGTAAGATGACGGGTGGTCACACTGGCGATGCGCAGGGTACACTGGGTGGGTTGATCAACCAGATTGGCGGCGCCAACGGCGCGAACCAAGGCGCATTGGCGGCGGTGATGGCCTTCGTGCAGGAGCACGGCGGCGTGCAGGCAATCGTCGAAAAATTCCGCGCGGGCGGATTGTCTGATGTGGTAAACTCGTGGGTTGGTACGGGCGCGAATGCACCAGTCAACGGAACGCAACTCACGCAGATCTTGGGCGATCCGACGATGACTAAGATCGCGTCACAGCTGGGTGTCGATCCTGCGCAGGCGAGTGCGACTCTGTCGACGATTCTGCCGGAACTGATTAATCACCTCACGCCCAATGGATCGGTCGACGCCGGAAGTAGTGATCTGCTTACGAAAGGTTTATCGATGCTGAAGGGCCTGACCGGCAGATAACGTCTACTCACGTGTTAACGCGAGCGTGCGAGACACGTCTCACTCTTTGAAGCACGTATCGCCGGATGCTCTGGCGGCGTGTCGACATTGGAGGAACGATGAACTTAGCGTCACGAGTTCGTGTATTTGCGATGGTCGCGTGTGTAACCGCGGCACTGCCGACTGTTACTGCGTGCGTAGCGCGCGCCCGTCCGCGTGCGGGAGTCGTGTATGTGCGTGAGGGGCCACCGCAGCCCGTCGTCGAAGTGATTAGCGTTGCGCCGTCACGCGCGCACGTCTGGATTCCTGGCTACCATGTGTGGCGCGGCAATTCATACGTGTGGGTGGCGGGTCACTACGAAGTGCCCGGGCGTGGATTTAGTCGGTACGAGCCGGGGCAGTGGAAGCGCGATCGGAATGGGTGGTATTTCGTAGAGGGGCGGTGGCGGTAACGCGAGCATCATGAGCTGAGCTAACAGATTTAGGTTTTGGGTTTTGAGTTTGGGTTCTGGGTTATCAACGGTGCGAGATGTTTGCATCGACACAGTTGATAACCCAGAACCCAAACCCAATACTCAAAACCTAAAGGTTCTTTGTTGTTAGAGACGCGGCTTCGTCGTGCGGGGCACCCTGCCGCAGTTCGCGGGCCAATTCGCTGGCCACGTGCCCGGTGACTTATCGCGCTTGATGAAGTTTGGATCTTCGGACGCCAAGTACACCATCATCGCAGCCAGCGTCGCGTTGTGCTTCACGTCATCAAACACAACTTTGTCGAACGTGTCGCGGTTGGTGTGCCACGTGTACGTGTTGTAGTTCCAGCTGACTGCGCCCATGCCGAATGACGGGGTGCCAAAGCACGCAAACACGGCGCCGTCGGTGCCGCCGGGATTGCCCGTTGGGACGTCGTTAAACGACCACGACACGGCGTTCGCACTGGCGCTGTCCGTGAAGAAGCCGGGCAGTTTGCTATACCACGATTTCAAGTGCACGCCGATGTCGGTGAGCCCCGAGCTTGACAGCGACTGCACGCGTCCCGTTCCGTTGTCCTGATTGAACAGCCCTTGCAAGCCTTTCATGACTTCGGGATGGTCTTCAGTGAACGCGGTTGAACCGTTCAATCCCTGTTCTTCTGACGCCCAGTGACCGGCGATGATTGTGCGCTTGGGATGCGGATACACGCTCTTCAGAATGCGCATCGCTTCCATGGCCATCAGTGTGCCCGTGCCGTTATCGGTTGCGCCCGAAGATCCGTCCCACGAGTCAAAGTGCGCGGAGAGCATCACGTACTCATCAGGCTTTTCTGAGCCCTTGATCATCGCGACCGTGTTGAACACTGGCTGTTCGCCAAGCAACGACGCATCGAGATCCAATGTCACCATCGGATGCTGCTTGTTTTCGGCCAAGCGATACACGAGGCCGTAGTCTTCGCAGGTGAGTCCGACGGCTGGCGCGATTTTGTTGTACGTCTCGAATACTTCGATCACGCCCCAGCCACCTGAACCACCGGCACCACCACCGAATCCGCCGCGACCACCCGCGTTTTGCGGTCCGCCGCGATCGCTCGCGCCCGCTGGCGCCGCTCCTGCGCCACCGCGACCACCTGCGCCCCCACGACCGCCTGCAGGAAACGCACCTGCGGCCGGCGCAAACGGGTTCGTAAAGCCCGCGAGTTTATTGCGCGAGGTGAGCATGCCAACAACGCCTGCTTTTTCGAGACGCATGCCGAGCGTGCCGGTGCCGAGCGCCATCGAGTAGCCGGTGCCGCGATACATCTTGGTGCTATCAGGGCGATTGTTCGAGCCGTTCATCACCGCCCAGTCTTGCTGCATGAGCGCAATTGTTGAATCCATGCGCGCTTTGGATTCTGGTGTGGCCCAACGAATCCAATCTTCCGACGGACGGCACGTGGGAAACGCCGGTGACAGCATGACAATCTTGCCGCGTGCTTTCGGTAACCACGCCACAAATTCGGTACTGTCTTTGAATTTGGGGAGAACGATTGCTTCAGCTTTGACAGACGGCTTGGGCCGCGTGCCCGGGCTCCATGCGAGCATGGTCCCTTCGAGCGAACGCACGCGCGGTGCCACGAGATCGATGTGCGATACACCGCGACGCCATCCGCGCCACGTGCCATAATTTTCGCGCTTGGCGTCGATGCCCCACGACTTGTACTGCGCAATTGCCCAGTCGCTCGCGGCTTTGATGCCAGGTCCGCCAGTCAGTCGCGGTCCCACAGAATCAAAGAGCGCCTGACCAAGCTGGTAGACGTGCGAGCTGTCCATGCCCTGACGCCAAATGCCTTGAATCGCTTTGTCGTCGGTGGGAAAGGTTGTTTGTCGTTGCGCAGCGGCTGGTGCGGCAAGGAGCACCGAGACGGCTGCGACTTTGAGAAATGCGCGCATGGCGAGTGGCGGAGACTGGAGACGAAAGAATGGAGGCAGTCGCGGGGGGC
>JANXUN010000423.1 GCA_025356185.1 Gemmatimonadaceae bacterium | reverse complement strand
GCGAGGCCGAGGAGCGCGGCGCGAAAGGCGTCGAATCCGGGGCTCGGTCGCACCGAGCACTCGCGACGCATGTTATCGCTCGCGCTGGCGCGAAACATCCGCATTCCAGCTGTGCTCGATGCCGATGCGCTCACGCTCCTCTCGTTGTCGTTACAATCAGACGGCACAACAGGATACCGCGTGAAGGACGATGTCCCGCGGGAAGAAGCGCTGCGAGATGGCAATGCACGGCACGTTCACCCTGCCGAGCGCATTCGCATGCTGTGGAGTCAATGGCGCCCGGTCGTGTGCACACCCCATGTTGGTGAGTTCGCACGACTGATCGGTGAGCCGGTGTCAAACGATTGGACCGAACGTGCTGCCCAAGCGAACACCTTTGCACAACGCGCGGACGTAACGCTCCTGTTGAAGGGGACGCCCACGCTCGTTGCCACCCCCGACAACGCCCCCGTCATTGCCGTCGCACGAGGCAGCGCTGTTCTCGCGACCGGAGGGAGTGGCGACATGCTGACTGGGATCATCGGCACGCTTCTCGCGCAAGGCGTCGCACCACGCGACGCGGCAGTAATCGGAGCGACCGCGCACGGCCTCGCTGCCGAGATCGCGGCGCACAGTGCGCGCGGTATTCGCGGGGTTACGCTCGATGACGTATTGCGCGCGCTGCCAGCGGCATGGCATGAAATTGCGGTGCCGTCGCCATTGCCACCGTCTGTGCTGATGGAATGGCCATCGCCACAAGGGGTGCATCGCGATGCACGCGCGTAACGTGTCGACTCTGCGCCGTCCACGCGCGTGCATGCGCAACGCAATCGTCGCGGCGTGTGCCATCGCGTCGATGTCATGCGCCGCCGCGAGCAACAACGCGCTCGATCAATCATCGATGCGCGACACACCGCGCACGAGCACGCACGATGACTGGCGCCTCATCGGCAGCTACGCAGATGTTCGCGCCGTCGCAGTCGCGCGCAGTTATGTCTTTGCTGCGACGCCCAACGGCGTGAGCGTCTACGATCGGGTGTTTAACAGCTGGTTGGCGCCGCTGACACTCACGAGCGGACTCGCGGATGGACCAATCACGGTCATGGCAGGGGACCCTGTAGAGGACGCGGTGTGGATCGGCGTGACCGGCGGCGTGTTGTTGTATCGCCCTCGCACGGAACAAGCGGTGCACACGATCATTACGGGCATACCGGACGTCATTCTCTTTGACAGATCGCTCATCGGCGATGCATTTGTGCGCGCAGGTGGACAATGGACGCGCGTCTCGCGTGCGGGAATCGCAACACCCGTGACTGGTCCGCCGCCCGCTGCACAACGCGTCGCCGCGCAAACCTTGTCGGACGTGTACGCGCGCTATCCGGGATTGCGAAACGGTTCGCCGCTGCTCTTTCGCGAGCAGCGCAGTGATCGCCCACTGCGCAACTATCAGGTGACCAGCGGCGGTCTCTCTCTCGACACGCCAAGCGATGTCTGGCTTGGCACCAGTGGCGACGGGTTGTATCGCGTGGACGGCGTGCTGCAACACGCAGCCGCGTTGCGCTACGGTACGATGGAGCGCGGAGTCGCCGTTGTCGGACTCGCTGCCGACGGCGTGTGGACTGTCGGACTAGGACTCACGTCGTTTCGCGGCGGTTTAACATTCGCGAGCAACGATTTGCAACGTTGGCGCTGGATCGACGGCACGATTGCAGTGCCAATGATAAACATGCGTCCGGGCTCAATGAGCATTCGCGGATCTCGCGCATGGATTGGCACCGATCGCGGCCTCGTGCGCGCGCAACTTGACGCGAGCGAACAGCTCGCGAGTTGGACGTCGCTAAACGGACTTCCTGATGACCGTGTACTTGCGGTCTCCGCGACGAGCGCTGGTGTTTGGGTCGGAACTGCGCGAGGCCTCGTCTTTGTATCCGACTCAGGCGCGCTGACGACGCCAGCAGCGGCGCTACGCGGCGCAACACCTCGTGATCTGCGGTTGCAGAGTGTCAGCGCACCAATTCTCAACATTCCTGTACTCGCGTTGCAGCAAGTCGGCGATACACTGTGGATCGGCACCGTCAGCGGCCTATACGCGCTGCCCGCAGGCGGCGCACTGTCCGCGCCCGTCGGGCAAGACCCATCGCTCCGTCGACGCATCTCAGCACTCGCGTACAGCGATACTGCATTGTTTGTCGCAACCGACAATGGCGTGATGCAACTCAAACCCACAGGAGGCGTTGAACCGCAACGTCTCACCGCGATCAACGTGGCGACGGTTGGGCAGGTCACGCGCCTCGCCGCCGACGATCGCATCATCGTGCTGACCGGAACCGACGGCGTGGTCGTCACACAGCGTCACGGCGGCACGCGCGTACTTCGTATTCCGGCTGATGTACCCGGACCCGTGCTCGACGTTGTGCTGTCGCGAGAATTCATTTGGTTCGCAACCGTTGAAGGACTCCTGCGCGTGCGCCGCGACAGCGATGGAGGTATTCGGTGACCCCGCACTACCGCGCACATCAACAGCTCGGCGTCGGCGAAGAGTTTGACATTATTCGCACGCTGCTCGCGCAGTGGGGCGATCTTGCCGTCGACATCGGCGATGATGCCGCCATCCTTGCACCAATGGGCGCAGCGCACCGCGTGGTGAGTACCGATGCGTGTGTCGAGCATGTGCACTTTCAGCGCGCGTGGATTCCGCCGTGCGCGATCGGAACGCGCGCGGTCGCTGCGGCCATAAGCGATCTCGCAGCGATGGGTGCGTGCGCCGATGCGCTCCTCTTGTCATTCATTGTCCCCGATTCGTGGCGCGACGCACTGCCAGAAATCGCACGAGGCATCGCTGACGTGGCGAGAGCCTCCGGTGCGCGCATCATTGGCGGCAATCTCAGTCGCGGCGACACGTTTTCGCTTAGTACCACGGCCATTGGATCTGCGCATCACGTCGTGCCACGCGACGGTGCGCGCGCCGGCGATTTGGTAGTGCTGACCGGAGTGCTTGGTGGACCGTCTCAGGCGATACGCGCGTGGATGAGCGCACGAGAGCCGTCTGCGTGGTCGCGTGAACGGTTCTGTGCACCGGTGCCGCGCATCACCGAAGGACAGACGCTCGCGAACGCCGACGCGCGCGCGATGATAGATGTCTCGGATGGCATCGTCGCCGAAGCGCAACACATCGCCGCCGCGAGCGGCGTCATTCTTGAAATCGACGCGCTTGCGCTTCGGCTTGGCGAAGACGTAACCGTCCAAGAGGCACTTGTCAGCGGCGAGGAGTACGAGTTACTGGCCGTCGTGCCGGCGGCGTCGATTGGCGAGCTGATGGCGGCATGGCCGACCGTGCACGACGTACCTCTTACGGTCATCGGGCGCGTGCTCGCTAACAACGCCGAAACTCTGGCGTCTCACTCTCCGTTGAACGGAGTACTGGTGCGCGGACTGCCGCGCGACGACGCGTCCGCGCATACGTCTGGCGGACACATTGAATTCACCGGTGGACACGATCACTTTTCTCGCTAATGCGCACCGCGTTTACCACCGTCACGCTGGTCGTCGGCACGATGGTGTGGGGGACCATGGCGATCGTCGGACAGCTGCTCGGCATGAAGCATCGCCCAGGCAGTGTCTTTGAACGCGCGCGTGTGAATTGGGGGCGCTGGCTGCTCGCAGCCGCTGGTGTCAAAGTGGTTCGCCACGGGTCGGATGGCGTAAACAACGGGTCACCCCGCGTGCTCATCGTCAACCACGTCTCGTGGTTTGACATTCCGGTCTCGCTGACGGCGCTGCCGACGTTTGGATTTATGGCAAAACGCGAGCTTGAACGTATCCCGTTTTTCGGAAGCGCGGCGCGGGCAGCTGGCGTGATGTACATCGATCGAGAGAACCGCAAAGCGGCCTTCAGCGCCTACGACGATGCGGCGCAGCGAATTCGCGACGGTGAGTCGGTGCTGGTCTTTCCAGAGGGAACGAGAGGCGATCGCTATGCACTTCGCCCGTTCAAAAAGGGGCCGTTTGTCTTGGCCATCAGCGCAGGCGCGCCCGTTGTGCCGGTGGTCATTTATGGCACGATCGCGGTTAACGCGCGAGGAGCGTTTCGCGCGTCGCCCGGTGAGGTGCATGTGCACATGCTCGATCCCGTGCCGACTGTCGGTTTGTCGTACGACGACCGCGATCAGTTGGCCGACATAGTGCGCCAGCGGATGGCGGACTGCCTACGAACCGTCTACGGTGTTGAGCCAGCGATTGAGCCACGCGCGGGGCGCGTGGAAGAAGGGAGAAGGGAGACCGGAGACTGGAGACAACCTGCGGGAGACCTGAGACGCGAAGACTCGAGAGGTTAGACGGACGACGCGTCTCGCGTCTATCTTCATTCGTCTCCCGTCTCCCGCGGTTCGTCTCCACTCTCCCGTCTCCCTTCTCCCGTCTCATGTCCACCATCACGTCCGTCACCGCCCGCGAAATCCTGGATTCCCGCGGCAACCCCACGGTCGAAGTTGACGTCATTCTCGAAACAGGCAGTGCAGGGCGCGCGGCTGTTCCGAGTGGTGCAAGCACCGGCGAACGCGAGGCGGTAGAACTGCGCGACGGAGACGCAAAACGTTACGGCGGCAAAGGCGTGTTGCGTGCGGTGAACAACGTCAACACGGAAATCAACGAAGCGCTCGAAGGGATGGACGCGACCGATCAAATCGCCGTCGACCGCGCAATGATCGATCTCGATGGCACCGAAAACAAAGGGCGACTTGGCGCGAACGCGCTGCTTGGCGTTTCGATGGCGACGGCGCGCGCTGCCGCGATGGAGGTGGGTCTTCCGCTCTATCGCTACTTAGGTGGACCGATGGCGCGCACGATGCCTGTGCCCATGATGAACATCATCAACGGCGGCGCGCACGCGACAAACACGGTTGACTTTCAGGAGTTCATGATTGTGCCGGTCGGCGCGGATTCGTTTAGCGAAGGACTGCGCATGGGCACGCAGGTATTTCATGCGCTCAAGAAAGTGTTGGTGTCGCGCAAACTCAGCACGGGCGTTGGCGACGAAGGCGGGTTCGCGCCCAATCTTACGAATGATGAAGACGCGCTTAAAATCATCATCGAAGCGATTGAAGCGGCCGGTTTTAAACCCGGACAAGACATCGCGCTCGCGCTCGACGTTGCCGCAAGTGAACTGTTCAAGAACGGGCAGTATCACTTTCACAAAAGCGGTGCGAAGTCGCGCAGCCCGCAAGAGATGGCGGCGTTGTACGAAGGCTGGTTGAACGAATATCCCATCGTGTCCATCGAAGACGGTATGGCCGAAAACGATTGGGATGGATGGAAGCATCTCACCGAACTCGTTGGCGATCGCTGCCAACTCGTTGGTGACGACTTGTTTTGCACCAACAGCGCGATTCTCGCAAAGGGCATCGAGAGCGATGTTGCAAATGCAATTCTCGTGAAGGTGAATCAGATCGGCACGCTCACAGAAACGCTCGAAGCGATGGAGCTCGCGCGCGCCGCGGGTTACAACTGCATCATGTCGCACCGTTCGGGCGAAACCGAAGACACGTTCATCGCCGATCTCGCTGTTGCAACCCAAGCGGGACAGATCAAAACCGGCGCACCGTCGCGCAGCGATCGCGTGGCGAAATACAATCAGCTGCTCCGTATCGAAGAGCAGTTGGAAGACTTCGCCGAGTATCCTGGCGGCGCACTGTTCGGCATGTAATCGCGATGGCGACGTCGTCTAAAAAGAAACCCGGACGTGTGCTGCTTCGGCGGCTCGGCTTTGGCGTGGGCGGCGTCGCCGTGTTGTGGTTCGCGATTGAAGGCGGTGAATACGGCACGCGCGATTTGTGGTCACAGAGCGGACGCAAAGCCAAGCTCGATGCGCAAGTCGAACAGCTCAAACTCGACGTCGATTCGCTGCAAAAAGAACTGCTGTCGTTGCGCACCGATGACGCGCGATTAGAGCGCGTGGCACGCGAAAAGTTCGGAATGGTGAAGGGCGACAAGGAGCTGCTCTATCGCCTTGGCACGGCGCCAGTTGCGCCTACTGATAGTGCCACAAAACCGACCGGAAAGCCTTGACTGATTAAAGCACGTCACTAGGTTATCCGGACTGCCGCGGGGTGGAGCAGCCTGGTAGCTCGTCGGGCTCATAACCCGAAGGTCGCGGGTTCAAATCCCGCCCCCGCCATAGTGAAGTCTGAATCTGTACGCATCGGCCGGTCCTACGGGGCCGGCCGTTTGCGTCCCGGCCACAAGCCGGACAGTTGTGGGGCAGGGTAGCTCAGCTGGTCAGAGCGCACGACTCATAATCGTGAGGTCGAGGGTTCGAGCCCCTCTCCTGCTATTCAAGCGCAATACAAAGCGGCCTCGCCGGCGAACATCGCCAGCGAGGCCGTTTTGCGTGGTATCCCACGACGCCCTAGTTGCTGCCAAACACCGTGGCGTCCGCCTCGGGCTTCTGACTGCCGTACGCTACCGACGACGGCGGTGCGCCGGCGCCAAAACGCGTCGTGATCGCATAGCCGCCAAAGCTCAAAAAGCAAAATGCTATCGCAAACACGACACGATGAATGATCTTCATCGTGTGCGCGTCATGTTCGTTATCACACAGTTCGTTCCACATATCAGAAATCGGCGGGGTTTGACGTGAGAAAAGGGAACTCGTTTGTCAAATATCGGCAGTCGGTGCGCATTGCTGTAGTCCCTTGCGCCTTGGCCTTTCTCTCGATTCTAAGTTCGCATTTTCTTCACGCGCAGTCGGCACAGCCGGTCAAAGTCGCTGAGTTAGACAGCATCGTTCGCTCGGCCATGAAAAGCGCGGGGATGGTCGGACTGTCCGTCGGCGTGATGCAAAACGGCGTCATCGTGATGGCCAAAGGCTACGGCAACGCATCGCTGCAGCCCGTTGTGACCGTAACACCCACCACGATGTTCCCCGTCGGATCGGTGACGAAACAGTTCACATGCTCCGTTGCGATGTTACTCGCGCAAGACGGCACGCTGTCGATGCGCGACCCCGTATCGAAGTTTTTCCCGACGCTCACACGCGCCAAAGACATCACACTGCTCGATCTTGGTCAGCATGTCGCTGGTTATCGCGACTACTACCCGCTCGATTTTGTCGATCGTGAGATGCAACGCGACGTCACCGCGAATGACATCATGCAAGAATACGCGACGCGTCCGCTGGACTTCGAGCCGGGCACGCGATGGAGTTACAGCAACACCAATTTCACGATACTCGGCGCGGCCGCTGAGAAAGCGAGCGGCATGTCGCTGGGCGCGTTGATGCAGAAACGCATCTTCGATGTCGTCGGCATGAAGCATACAAGTTTCGATCCGCCGACCAACGGTGCAGCGAAGGCAACAGGGTATTTCAGTTGGGCGCTCGCCGAGCCGACCGTCGCGCAGCCAGAAGGCAAAGGATGGACTGGTGCCGCCGGCGCGATCTGGAGTACGCCAACGGACTTGCTCACGTGGGATCTCGCACTGGTCACGGGAAAGGTGTTGAATCCCGCGTCGTATGCAATGCTCACGACAACGCGTCATTTGAAAGACGGTCGGTCCACCGACTACGGCTGCGGCGAAAGTGTGAACGAGCAGGGCGCCGCGATTGTGATCAGTCATGGCGGCGCGGTTAGCGGCAACGTCACAAACAACACGGTTATTCCATCATCGCGTTCGGGCGTTGTACTGCTCGCCAACAGTGAAGTCGGACTGGGTCCGCTCGCGAACGCGCTGACCGCGAAGCTGTTGCCATCTCCCGACGTGCCGCGCATTGCCGGCAAACCCGCGCTCGATGCAATCAAAGCGTACCTCACGCAACTCGCAGCGGGCAAAGTAGATCGCACCACGCTGAGCGATGACTTCAATGCGCATCTCACACCCGCGCGTGAAAAGTCTGCAGCGGAATCCCTCAAAAAACTCGGCGCGATCACCGACGTGCAAGTCGTGCGAACCGTCGAGCGCGGCGGACTAGAGGTCGCCGTACTGCGACTGAAAGTTGGAACGGTGAACGTTGGCGGTACGATGTACCGGTCGCCGGATGGAAAGATTCAGCAGGTGTTGATTACGCGGCAGTAAGGAGCCGCTCTGGGGTATGCAGAGCGGTTCGTTTGCGCTCGATACGACAGAAAACCCAAAACTCAAACTCATAACCCACGACTTAAAAAGCGGCGGAGACAATCTTGGCCTCCGCAGCTTTTTAAGTCTTGAGTTTTGGGTTCGGGTTTTGGGTTGTCGGTGCTGCAGACGCAAGACCAGCGACCTACGGCATCCTCCCGTACTTCCGCATTGCCGCTAGCATCCGATCCACCGGCATCGCGAACACGCGATAATCGTTGGCTCCCGTCGTGGTCTCCGCAGCAAGCAACGCGTTCGTGATGGCAGCCTCGGTCGCTTGCGCAGTCGCCGCAAACAACGGAGACAGGTTGCTGTTCGCAAGCATTTTCACCGACGCCGTCGTCTCGGCCGTCCACGAGCCCGCGTTGGCAGTCGAGAACGCGACAAAAATATCGCCCGATCCATTGTCGCCAAATCCACCTTGGCGCCCGACGCCGAGTGAAACGCGCGTCACGATGCGTTTGAGTTGATGCGGCAACAACGGCGCATCGGTCGCAACAATCACAATGATCGAACCTTGATCTGCGTCGTTGAGATCGCGCGGTCCGGGTGCGGCATCGCAACGACGCGTCGTCACACCGGCCGGAAGCGGATTAGCGTTCGCGATACAGGGAGTGAGGTCGGTGATCTCTTCGCCAATCGGTGCGCCCGCAATTCGCAGATTGCGACGCGATCCAAAGTTGCATTGCACGAGCACACCGACGGTGTAACCGCCGTCGGCCGCCGACAGCTTTCGCGATGCCGTACCAATGCCGCCTTTGAATCCAAGACACTGCATTCCCGTGCCGCCACCCACAACGCCTTCGCGTACAGGCCCACCCATTGCGCCATCGAGCGCTGCAATCACGTGCTCTTTCTTGACATGAAAGCCGTTGATGTCATTCAAGCGGCCATCGTACGTCTCGGCGACAACGGGTAACCACCACGGCTGCAACACGTTTTTTTGTGAGACTTCCCATGCAATGATTGCGTCGCGCACGACGCCAACGCTGTGCGTGTTGGTGATCGCGATAGGACCCTCGAGGTATCCGCTCTCTTGCACCCACGTGGTGCCCGTCATCTCGCCATTGCCGTTGAGCGTAAACCACGACGCGAAAACTGGATCGGCGTTGCTCTTGCCGCGTGGTAGCACGACGGTGACGCCGGTTCGCACAGGGCCCTG